>NZ_JBVIIE010000025.1:0-120056 GCF_055569945.1 Streptomyces sp. NPDC031340 | reverse complement strand
GGGGTCGGGTGTGGTGCGGGGGTGGTGTGCGGTTTGTTTTGGCTCTCCCCCCCCCTCCCCCCCCCCACCCCCCCCCCCCCCCCCCCCCCCCCCCCCCCCACTGCGCTGCGAGCCCGTACGGCTGCCCGGGGCCGGCCGAGTGGCGTCAGCCCGGCCGACGCCACGCCGGCCGACGCCGGCCCGCCGTCAGATGTAGTCCTCCAGCCGCGCCACCCTCAGTCCCCGGCCGCGCGCCTCCCGCAGCAGCCGCGCCGTCCGCTCCCCCGGCGTCGGTCCCGTGCCCTCGCCCGAGGCCACGGCCACGACGTCGCCGGGGCCGAGGCGCTGCTCGCCGCCCGCGTACGTCAGGTCGCCGTCCGCCGTCATCGCCGCCCGCCACAGCACGACCGCCGAGATGCCGCAGTCGGCAGCGGCGCGCAGGGTCGTCGTGTCGTACGTGCCGTAGGGCGGGCGGAAGAGGCGGGGGCGGACGCCGAAGCGGGCGGCGAGCTTGTCCTGCTGGCCGCAGATCTCGGCGCGCTGGCCGGCGTAGGGCAGGCCGCGCAGGGCGCGGTGGTCCAGGGTGTGGTTCTGCAGGCTGACGCCGACCGACCGCAGGCGGGCGAGGTGGGCGTAGCCCGGGCCGGCGACCCGGTCGGTGAGGAAGAGGCTGACGGGCAGGCGCAGTGCGCGGACCGTCTCGACGAGGCGGGGGTCCGTCTCCGCGCCGTCGTCGTAGGTGAGGAAGACGACCTTGTCGCGGGTGGGGACGCGGGAGACGACGTGCGGCAGGCCCCGGTCCATCGCGGGCGCGGGCGGAACCCGGGACGGGTTCGGGGTCTCATGGCCCCGGCCGCGGGACGACGCCCGACCGGGCGCGGGATCGCTGCCGCGGGACGACGCCCGACCGGGGGCGTGGTCCCGGCCGCGAGACGGCGGCTGCCCGGCGGTGAGGTCGCGGCCGCAGGACGTCTGCTGCCCGGCGGCCGGCTGCCCGGCCGGGTGACGGGCGGCCGGCTGCCCGGCCGGGTGACGGGCGGCCGGCTGCCCGGCTGGGTGACCGGCGGCCGGCTGCCCGGCTGGGTGACCGGCGGCCGGCTGCCCGGCCGGGTGACCGGCGGCCGGCTGCCCGGCCGGGTGACCGGCGGCCGGCTGCCCGGCCGGGTGACCGGCGGCCGGCTGCCCGCCGTCGTACGACGGCAGCCCGGCACCCCCGTCTCCGGCGCCGACCGGTCGGTGCCCGGCGGTCCCCTCCCCGGCGCCACGCGGCCGGTGCCCGGCGGTCTCGTCCCCTACGCCGAACCGCCGGTTCTCGGCGCCCCCGTCTTCGGCGCCGACCGGCCGACGCCCGACACCCCCGCCCCCGCCCCCGGCGCCACGCAGCCGCTGCCCTGCGCCCCCGTCCCCCACACCGCACGCCCCCTGCCCCGCACTCCTGTCCCCCGTACCGCGCGACCGTTGCCCGGCATCCCCGTCCCCGCCGCCCGGCCGGTGCCCGGCGGACGTGCTTCCCGCACCCTGCGGCAGTTGCTCGGCGGTCGCCGGGCCGTGCGGGCGGATCCGGCGGGTCGCCTTCTCGCCGAGGCGGTGGATGGGGTCGACGGACGGGGCGCAGCCGGTGAGCAGGACGGTGGCCGCCAGTGCCCCGGCCGCCAGGCGGCGCCGCCTCACAGGTAGTCCTCCAGCCGGGCCACCGCGTATCCCTCGGCGGTGACCTTGTCCAGGAAGCGGCGGAGCATGTCGGGCATGGTGCCCTTCCACTGTCCCCGGCCCCGGAAGTGGGTCAGGACGATGTCGCCGGGGTGCAGGGAGGGCTCCCCCTCGCGGTACTCCCAGTGGTCGACGAAGACCTCCTCGTCCCAGATGGGCGCGTACCGGATGCCGCAGGCCTTCGCGGCGCGCAGGGTGTCCTGGTCGTAGCTGCCGTAGGGCGGGCGGAAGAGGCGGGGGCGGACGCCGTAGTGCTCCTCGATCACGTCCTGCATGCCGCAGATCTCGTGCTTCTGCTCCTTGTAGGACATGCCGCGGAGGTAGGGGTGGCGCAGGGTGTGGTTGTTCAGCGTCACCCCGTCGTGCCGCATCTTCTCGAAGTAGCCGTAGTCGTCCCGGATCAGGAAGCCGCTGAGGAAGGCGGAGTACGGGATCTTCAGCTCGCGCGTCATCCGCAGGAACGCCGGGTCCTTCTCGGCGCCGTCGTCGATGGTGAGGAAGACGACCTTCTGGTCGGTGGGGACGGTGGTGAAGACCGGGGGGAGGTCCAGTTCGCGCTGGCCGTCGACCTCGAAGCCCTTGCGGGCGGTGATCACCGGCTTCTTCTCGGGCGGCGGCGGGGCGGTCAGCGGCATCTTCGCCAGGCCCCAGCGTCTGGCCGCCGCGGCCCGGGCGGCGTAGGCGGCGCGCAGCCGTGCGGCGTACCCCTCGATGGCGCGGGCCGGAGGCGCTTTCAGGGGCGGCTGGCCGGCCGCCGGGGTCACCTCGCCCGGGGGCACCTCGGAGACGTCGCCCTGCGCACAGCCGGAGGCGATGGCGGCCGCGGCGAGCAGGGCGGCCCCGCAGCGGACTCGCACCCCGAACGACGCCCTATTTTCATCGTTTTGTCGTACTGCTCGCATGATGCCGGATCCTCGCAGCCCCCGTCCCGCGTCCCGGCCCGACACCGCGGCCGGCGGCACACCATCCCCCGGCTGGCCCACAATGAGCCGGTGAACGACCTCGCCTGCCTCCTCACCCCCGAAGGCCGCGCCCTCCTCGAAGAGGTGCGCGACACCGCCCCGGCCGACGAACTCGCCGTCGCCACCCGGCTGCGCCGCGAGCACCCCGCCGAACTGGTGTCGGCGGCGCTCGGGCAGGCGCGGCTGCGGCAACGGGCGGCGGCGAAGTTCGGGGCGGCGGACGCGCGGCGGATGTTCTTCACGCCGAACGGGGTCGAGCAGTCGACCCGGGCGAGCGTCGCGGCGTACCGGGCCGGGCGGCTACGGGAACTGGGCGTGACCTCGGTCGCCGACCTGTGCTGCGGGATCGGCGGGGACGCGGTCGCGCTGGCGCGGGCCGGCATCAGGGTGCTCGCCGTGGACCGCGACCCGGTGACGGCGGCCGCGGCGCGCGCGAACGCCGACGCGCTCGGGCTCACGGAGCTGATCGAGGTGCGCCAGGCCGACGTGACCGAGGTGGACACGGCCGGCTGGGACGCCGTGTTCGTCGACCCCGCCCGGCGCGGCGGACGCGGCCGCGTCTTCGACCCGGAGGCCTACTCGCCCCCGCTCTCCTGGGCGGTCGGTGCGGCCCGCACGGCGCCGCACGCCGCCCTCAAGGTCGCGCCCGGCATCCCGCACGAGGCGGTGCCCGCCGACGCCGAGGCCGAGTGGATCTCCGACGGCGGGGACGTGAAGGAGGCCGTGCTGTGGTTCGGGACCGCGCCGGGCGCGGTGCGGGCGACGCTGCTGCCGGGCCCGCGCACGCTGCACGGCAGGGGCCTGCCCGATCCCCCGGTCCGCGCCGTCGGCCGGTACCTGTACGAGCCCGACGGGGCCGTCATCCGCGCCCACCTGGTCGCCGAGGTGGCCGAGGAACTGGACGGCGGCCTGATCGACCCCACCATCGCCTACGTCACCGCCGACCGCCTGCGGCCGACGCCGTACGCCGTGCCGTACGAGATCACCGACCGACTGCCCTTCAACCTGAAGAAGTTGAAGGCGCTGCTGCGGGAGCGGGAGGTCGGGACGCTGACCGTGAAGAAGCGCGGGTCGGCGGTGGAGCCGGAGGAACTGCGCAGGAAGGTCAAGCCGCAGGGGCCGAACGCGGCGACCGTGTTCCTCACGCGGGTCGCGGGGGCGCCGACGATGCTGGTCGGAGCGCCCGCGCGACCTTAGAACTCCGAACAGAAAGGCCCTGGGACCTCAGGTGCCGGGGAGGGCGTCGAGCCGGTCCAGCAGCAGTCGCCGCTCGCGGGCGTTGCGCGTCAGCGCGGCCGCATGTGCCAGTTCCTCGCCCGCCTCCGCGGTGCGCCCCAAGCGGGCCAGCAGCTCACCCCGCACGCTGGGCAGCAGGTGGTAGTCGCGCAGGGCGGGCTCGGCGGCGAGGGCGTCGACGATCTCCAGCGCCTTCGCCGGGCCCTCCGCCATGGACACGGCCACCGCCCGGTTGAGCTCGACGACCGGGGACGGGGCGCGGGCGGCCAGCATCCCGTACAGGGTGGCGATGCTCGCCCAGTCGGTCTCCTCGTAGGAGTGGGCGTGCGCGTGGCAGGCGGCGATGGCGGCCTGGAGGGCGTAGCGGCCCGGGGCGCCGGACGCGGAGGCGGCCCCGGCACGGCCGAGGGCGGCGATGCCGCGGGCGATGAGCATGCGGTTCCAGCGGCGGCGGTTCTGGTCCTTCAGCAGCACGGGTTCGCCGTCCGGGCCGGTGCGGGCGGCCGTGCGGGACGCCTGGAACTCCAGCAGCGCGGTCAGGCCGTGCACCTCGGGCTCCTCCGGCATCAGCCGCGACAGCACACGGGCCAGCCGCAGCGCGTCCTCGCACAGGGCGGGGCGCAGCCAGTCGTCGCCGGCCGTTGCGGCGTACCCCTCGTTGAAGACGAGGTAGACGACGTCGAGGACCGACCCGAGCCGGGCCGCGCGGTCCGGCCCGTACGGCACCTCGAAGGCGACGTTCTTCGCGGCCAGAGTCCGCTTGGCACGCACGATCCTCTGGGCGATCGTCGGCTCGGGGGTGAGGAACGCGCGGGCGATCTCGGCCGTGGTCAGGCCGCCGAGCAGGCGCAGGGTCAGCGCGATGCGGGCCTCGGCGGACAGCGCAGGGTGACAGGCGGTGAACACCAGCCGCAGCAGGTCGTCGTCGATGTCGTCGGGGTCGGGCGGGTCGGCGGGCTCCTCGAACGGCGCCGTCCTCTCCAGGTCCCGCCCGATCTCGCGCAGCTTGCGGGCGTAGGTCTCCCGGCGCCGGACCAGGTCGACGGCGCGGTTCCGGGCGGTGGTCATGAGCCAGGCGCCCGGGTTGTCGGGCACACCGTCCCGCGACCACTGCTCCAGCGCGGCGACCAGCGCGTCCTGCGCGAGTTCCTCGGCGATGCCGACGTCGCGGACTATGCGGGCGACGCCCGCGATGACGCGCGGGGACTCGAGGCGGAAGACGGTGTCGATGGCCTGGCGGGAATCGGCGGCCCGGCGGGGGTCGGCGGCCCGGCGGGGGTCGGCGGTGGGCTGCGGTGTCACAGCCCACCATCGAACACCCCTCGGCGGCCGGGGGCCAGGAGGAATCGGCTCGAGTCAGCCCTCCGCGATCTCGCGCACCTCGCAGGTCACCCGCCACTCCTCGCCGTGCACCTTGAGGAACCGCGAGGTCCACTCCAGCGCCTCGGCCTTGTCCTTGCACTGCATGATCGCGTAGCCGCCGATGACCTCCTTGGTCTCGGTGAACGGCCCGTCGGTGACGGAGGTGTTCCGGCCGTCCCAGTGCACCCGGGTGCCCTGCGCCGACGGCGTCAGCCCGGCGGTGTCCAGCATCACCCCGGCCTTGGTGATCTCCTCGATCAGCTCTCCCATCCGCTGCATCATCTCCGGGCTGGGGCCCCCGGCGGGCGCGGAGTTCTCGTCGATCCGGACCAGTGACAGGTAGCGGGGCATGGTGACTCCTCGGTCGTTCGGTGGTCGTTCGTCCTCCGGGCCGGTTCCTTCGTTTCCGGCCTCTCACCCAGTGCGTCGAACGAACGACGGCCGGATCGACAGGCGCGCCGGATTTCTTCGAAGATTTTTTCCGGCCCGCGCCCGGAGACCGTGACGACGGCCCGCACGCGGAGACCGTGACGACGGCCCGCACGCGGAGACCGTGGCGGCGGTCAGCGCAGCGACGCCCACAGGTTCCGGGCCGCCGGCTGCCGGGCCACCACCCGGTTGGGGTCCGACGGCGCGGTGGCCACCGGCATCGTCACCGTCCGCACGTCGTCCGCCGTCAGGTTCCGCAGGCTGCTGCCGAGGCCGGCCAGTTCGCTCAGCGAGTCCAGGCCGGTGTCGGTGGTCAGGCTGCCGGTCACCGCCTCGGCCACCGTGTAGAGCCTGCCGGGGTCGGTGAGCAGGTCGACCGAGGAGATCCGCTCCAGCAGGGCCTTCACCAGCTTCTGCTGGAGCCCTATGCGGCCCAGGTCGCTGCCGTCGCCTATGCCGTGCCGGGTGCGGGCGAGCGCGAGGGCCTGCTTGCCGTTCAGGTGATGGGTGCCGGCCTGGAGGGTCAGGTGGCTGTCCTGGTCGTCGATGTCCTCGTCCGTGGTGACCGTGACGCCGCCGAGCGCGTCCACCAGCTTCGCGAAGCCGGCGAAGTCGATCTCGATGTAGTGGTCCATACGGACGTTCGTGAGCGACTCGGCCGTCTTCACCGCGCACACCGGCCCGCCTAGCGAATAGGCGCTGTTGAACATCGAGTTGTAGGCCACCGCCGAGGAACCGCCGCCCCGCAGCGGACACGACGGGCGGGTGACGAGCGTGTCGCGCGGGATGCTGACGACGGTGGCGCGGGTGCGGCCGGCGTCGACGTGCACGACCATCGCCGTGTCGGACCGGGCGCCGGAGCTGCTGCCCCCGCCGAGTTCCCGGTTCTCCTTGCCGCCGCGCGAGTCCGAACCGAGGACCAGGATGTTCAGCGCGCCGCTGGGCAGCGGGGACGCGGAGGCGGAGGCGGATCCCGAGGGGGACGGTGTCGTCAGGGCCCTGGCCGGCCGGCTGCCGGCGAGCGCGCTGTCGATGTCGACGCTCTTGATGCTGTCGTCGAGGCGCAGACAGGCCCAGCCCGCCGCCGCGACGCCCAGCACGAGCGTGGCGGCCAGGGCGAGGCCGACGGCCTTCAGCGCTCTCGGCCGTCGGCCTCCGGGTCCGCCCGTGTCGGCGTTCTGGTGTCCGGTCACGGGCAGGACGGTAGGTCCGCAGGATTAGGGGACGGTTAGAGGAACGCTGCGGGACGGTTTTCTTCGGAGAATCTCATCCTTCTCAGCCTCCGCTCAGCCCAGTGTCACCGTGGGCGCCGGGTTGCTCCCGCTCCAGGACCCGTTGAACCCGAAGGTCACCGAACCGCCGTCCGGCACCGCGCCGTTGTAGGAGGCGTTGGCGCACGTCACCGCCGCCCCGGACTGGGTGCAGGAGGCGTTCCACGCCTGGGTGACCTGCTGGCCCGCGCCGTACGTCCAGCTCACCTTCCAGGACGACAGGGACGCCCCGGAACAGGAGATCCGCACCTCCCCCGTGAACCCGGTGCTCCACTGGTTGGTCACGCTGTACGCCGCCGTGCAGCCGTCCGTGGACGGCGGCGGGGTGGTCGTGCCGCCGAGCGCCTCCGCGATGCCGTAGTACGCGGGCTTGGGCGCGTAGTTCTCGTCGTACGGCGTCGCCGCCCCGTAGCCCGGGAACGTGCTCGGCACCCAGGAGTCGGAGTCGGCGAAGCCCCAGACGGTGACGTTGACGCAGCGGGCGACGGCCGCGCAGGCGGCGACGACCGACTTGTAGTCGGCGGCCTGCTGGGCGAGCTTGGCGCTGTCCGCCGGGAGGGCCATGCGCACGTCCAGCTCGGTGATCGCCACGTCGACGCCGAGGTCGGCGAAGCGCTGGATGTTCTGCTGGAGCGTCGAAGGAACCTGGCCGAGGATCAGGTGGGCCTGCAGCCCGACGCCGTCGATCGGCACGCCGCGGTCCTTCAGCGACTTCACCAGGTTGTACAGGGCGGTGGACTTCGCGTTGACGCCCTCGACGTTGTAGTCGTTGATGTACAGCTTGGCGGCCGGGTCGGCGGCGTGCGCCCAGGTGAGGGCGTTGGCGATGTAGTCGGCGCCCAGGCCGTTGTACCAGAGGGTGGAGCGGTAGGTGCCGTCCTCGTTGAAGGGCTCGTTGACGACGTCCCAGGCGGCGATCCGTCCCTTGTAGCGGCCGACCTCGGTGCTGATGTGGTTCTGCAACAGGCTGCTGAGCTGCGCGGACGTCCAGGAGCCGTTGGTCAGCCAGCTCGGGTTCTGGCTGTGCCAGACCAGGGTGTGGCCGCGTACCTGCTGGCCGTGCGCCTCGGCGAAGGCGACGATCTGGTCGGCCTCGGTCCAGTTGAAGCTGCCCTGGGTCGGCTCGACCGACCCCCATTTCATGGCGTTGCCGGGGGTGAGCGAGCTGAACTGGGCGCCCGCGACGTCGCCGTAGGTGCCGGTGAGCTTGGAGCCGGTGACCGCCGTGCCGACGATCTTGCCCTTGGCGGCGCCGAGGTCGCGCAGCGGGGTGTCGGCAGCGTGCGCCACGGGCGCCGTGAACAGCATCAGCGCGCCGGTGAGCAGTGACGCGAGGGATGTGAGGGATCTGGGGGATAACGCCGTTCTCAGAGATCTCATTGCGGGGGCCTCCGAAAGTTTCGGTCGTGCAACCGATTAGCTTCGGAGAGTGTCGGACTGCCCGCCACACCCGTCAATACAGCAACAGCCACCCCTTTGCCGACTGAGCCTTCAAACCGGCACGGCGGATCACGCCGGACATGCCTCAAACCTCCACAGGCGCCGCCGTGCTGCTGCGCACCACCAGGCTGGTGGCGAGTTCCACCCGGGTGGCCACCGGGGCGTGGTCCTCGCGGCCGAGGTCGAGGACCAGCCGGGCCGCCGTCTCGGCCATCTCGGTCAGCGGCTGCCGTACGGTCGTCAGCGGCGGGCCCACCCAGCGGGCGATCGGCAGGTCGTCGAACCCGACCACGCTCAGGTCCTCCGGGATGCGCAGCCCGAGCTCGCGGGCGGCCTCGTACAGGCCGAGCGCCTGGAGGTCGTTGCCGGCGAACACGGCGGTCGGCCGGTCCGGACGGCGCAGCAGCCGCAGCCCCTGCCGGTAGCCGGTCTCGTGGCGGAAGTCGCCGGCCGCGATCATCGACGGATCGACCGGGAGTCCGGCGGTCTCCAGCGCCGCCCGGTAGCCGTCGACGCGGGCGCGGCTGCACATGATGCGGGACGGTCCGCTGATCGCGCCGATACGGGTGTGGCCGAGCTCGACCAGGTGGCGGGTGGCGGCCAGCCCGCCCTGCCAGTTGGTTGCGCCGATCGACGGCACGTCGATGCCCGGGTCGCCCGCCGGGTCCACCACCACGAACGGGATGGAGCGGCTGGTCAGCAGGGCGCGCTGGGAGTCGTCGAGGCCGGACAGCACCAGGATCACGCCGTGCGGCCGGCGCGCGGCGACCTGGTCGGCCCAGGTGCGGCCGGGGGTGAGCCGGCCGGCGCTCTCGCTCAGCACCACGCTCAGGCCGGCGTCCCGGGCGACGTTCTCCACGCCCCGGATGACCTCCATCGCCCAGGAGCTCTCCAGCTCGTGGAAGACCAGGTCGATCAGGGGCGAGCGGCTGGTCTCGGCGCGGCGGCGCCGGTAGCCGTGGACGCGCAGCAGTTCCTCCACGCGGCTGCGGGTGGCGGGGGCGACATCCGCGCGTCCGTTGAGGACCTTCGAAACAGTCGGCGCGGACACGCCGGCCTCTCGGGCGATCTCGGCGAGCGTCGCGCTCTGCGCCGACCGGCCCGCCGTCCGCGTTTCCTGGGGCTCCGGAGGGGTCATGGCGGCGATCGTATCCCTGCACCCCCTCTTGACGAACCTTTCGCCACCGGCCTAGGTTCCGGAACATTCGACATGCTTACCGAAACATTCGCGAGAGGGCCGCACCCCGCCTCGACGAGAGCAGGAGTTTCATGACCACCGCCCCCTGGCGTGACCCCGCCCTGCCCGCCGCCGCCCGCGTCGACGACCTCCTCTCCCGGATGACCCTGGAGGAGAAGACCGCCCAGTTGTACGGGGTGTGGGTGGGCGCCGCCACGGACGGCGACGGAGTCGCCCCCCTGCAGAGCGAGATGGCCGCCGACTACGACTTCGACCAGCTGATCGACCACGGCCTGGGCCAGCTCACGCGCTCCTATGGCACCGCGCCGGTGGACCCGGCGGTGGGCGCGCGGGCGCTGGCCCGCGCCCAGCGGCGCATCGCCGCGGCCGGCCGCTTCGGCATCCCGGCCGTCGCCCACGAGGAGTGCCTGGCGGGCTTCACCGCCTGGGGCGCCACGGCCTACCCCGTGCCGCTGGCCTGGGGCGCCACCTTCGACCCCGGCCTGGTCGAGGAGATGGGCCACCGCATCGGGCACGACCTGCGGGCGGCCGGCGTCCACCAGGGCCTCGCCCCGGTGCTGGACGTCGTACGCGATCCGCGCTGGGGACGGGTGGAGGAGACGATCGGCGAGGACCCCTACCTGGTCGGCACCGTCGGCACCGCCTATGTGCGCGGCCTGGAGTCGGCCGGCGTCGTCGCCACGCTCAAGCACTTCGCCGGGTACGCGTCCTCGGCCGGCGCCCGCAACCTCGCTCCGGTGCGGGCGGGCGTGCGCGAGTTCGCCGACGTGACGCTGGTGCCGTTCGAGATGGCGCTGCGCGAGGGCGGGGCCCGCTCGGTGATGGCCGCGTACACCGACACCGACGGTATCCCGGCCTCCGCGGACCCCGCCCTGCTGACCCGCCTGCTGCGGGAGGAGTGGGGCTTCACCGGCACGGTGGTCGCCGACTACTTCGGCATCGCCTTCCTGCAGACCCTGCACCGCGTCGCGGGCTCCCCCGCCGAGGCGGCGCACGCGGCCCTGACCGCCGGCATCGACGTGGAGCTGCCCACGCTGAACTGCTACGGCAGGCCGCTGCTGGAGGCCGTCCGGGCGGGCGAGGTCCCCGAGTCCCTGGTGGACCGGGCGGCCCGCCGGGTCCTGCTGCAGAAGTGCGAACTCGGTCTGCTGGACGAGGACTGGGACCCGGAGCCGCCCGCGGCGCTCGACCTCGACTCCGCGGCCAACCGGGACGTGGCCGGCCGGCTCGCCCGGGAGTCGGTGGTGCTGCTGGACAACCCCGACGGGCTGCTGCCGCTGGCGCCCGACACCCGGATCGCGGTGGTGGGCCCGAGGGCGGCGGACGCGCTGGCGATGCTCGGCTGCTACTCCTTCCCCTCGCACGTCCTGCCCCGGCACCCCGACGTGCCGACCGGCATCGACATCCCCACCGTGCTGGACGCGCTGCGCACCGAACTCCCCGACGCCAAGGTCACGTTCGCGGAGGGCTGCGGAGTGTCCGACCCGGACGCCTCCGGCTTCGAGGAGGCGGTGGCCCGCGCGGCCGAGGCGGACGTGTGCGTGGCGGTCCTGGGCGACCGGGCGGGCCTGTTCGGTCGGGGCACCTCGGGCGAGGGCTGCGACGTGACCGACCTGCGGCTGCCGGGCGTGCAGGGCGAGCTGCTGGACCGCCTGGTCGCCACCGGGGTGCCGGTGGTGCTGGTGCTGCTGACCGGCCGGCCCTACGCCCTGGGCCGCTGGCAGGGCCGGCTGGGCGCCGTCGTGCAGGCCTTCTTCCCGGGCGAGGAGGGCGGGCCGGCGGTGGCCGGGGTGCTGTCGGGCCGCGTCAACCCCTCCGGCCGCCTTCCGGTGAGCGTGCCGCGCGAGCCGGGCGGCCAGCCCTGGACCTACCTCCAGCCGCCGCTCGGCCTCGCGGGCGAGGTCAGCAACCTGGACCCGACCCCGCTGTACGCCTTCGGGCACGGGCGCTCGTACACGACGTTCGGGTGGGACGACTTCGCGGGCAGCGCGCCCGAGATCACCACGGACGGCTCCTACGACCTGTCGCTGACCGTCCGCAACACCGGCGACCGGGCCGGGGCGGAGGTGGTGCAGCTGTACCTGCACGACCCGGTGGCCTCGGTGACCCGGCCCGACGTGCGCCTGATCGGCTACCGGCGGCTGGAGCTGGAGCCGGGCGCGGCGGCCCGGGTCACCTTCCGGTTCCACGCGGACCTGTCGGCGTTCACCGACCGCTCCGGCACCCGGGTGGTCGAACCCGGCGCCCTGGAACTGCGGCTGGCGGCGTCCAGCGCGGAGGTCCGCCACACGGCACGCCTCACGCTGACCGGACCGGTCCGCCCGCTCGGCCCGGACCGGCGCCTGCGCTGCGAGACGGAGGTGTCCGGGGCGGAGTGAGCCCGGGCGTCGGGGGCGGAGCGACCCGGAACGTCCAGGGCGCAGTGACAGGGGGCGTGTCTGGGGCGGAGCGACCCGGAATGTCCAGGGCGCAGCACCCCGAGGCGTCCGGGCGGAGTGGCCCGGGGCGTCCAAGGCGGAGTGACCCCGGGCGTCCGGGGCGGAGTGGCCCGGGGTGTCCCGCCCGCCCCGGGGCTCCGGGCCGCTACTGCGCCCCCACCGACTCGAACCGCCACCGGTGCACCGCACGGGTGACCAACCCGGCGTCCGGCTCGGGCAGTTCGGGGAGATCGGCGTCGAGGGCCGCGTCCCACCAGGTGATGACGAGGACGCGGTCCTGCGGGGCGCGGAAGGTCTCCCGGCGCAGGGGGCGGGCCGGGAGTTCCCGGTCCCGTGCCCAGGCGAGCAGTTCCGCGCCGCGGCCCGCGGCGGCCCTCGCCTCCCACATCAGCGCGACCGTCACGGGTACAGGTTCTCCTTGGCGGTCTCGTGCACGTGATCATGGCTATGACCGTGACCGTGACCGTGACTGTTGCCGTTGCCGGGTACGTGCGGGTCCGTCACCGGCAGCGAGGAGTCGGCCGACAGGTCCCAGTCGGAGGCCGGCCGATTGCGGGCCACCATCTCCGCGCCGAGCGCCGCCACCATCGCCCCGTTGTCCGTGCACAGCTTCGGCCGCGGCACCCTGAGCCGGATCCCCGCCGCCTCGCAGCGCGCCTGCGCCAGCGCCCGCAGCCGGGAGTTGGCGGCCACACCGCCGCCGATCATCAGGTGGTCCACGCCCTCGTCCTTGCACGCCCGCACGGCCTTGCGGGTGAGCACGTCGACGACCGCCTCCTGGAAGGAGGCCGCCACGTCTCGCACCGGCACCTCCTCGCCCGCGGCCCGCTTGGCCTCGATCCAGCGGGCGACGGCCGTCTTCAGGCCGGAGAAGGAGAAGTCGTACGCCGGGTCGCGCGGGCCGGTCAGGCCGCGCGGGAACGCGATCGCGTCCGGGTCGCCCTCGCGCGCGTACCGGTCGATGACCGGGCCGCCGGGGAAGCCCAGGTCCAGCACGCGGGCGATCTTGTCGAAGGCCTCGCCGGCCGCGTCGTCGATGGTCGCGCCCAGCGGCCGGACGTCGGAGGTGATGTCGCCCGACAGCAGCAGCGACGAGTGCCCACCGCTGACCAGCAGCGCCATCGTCGGCTCCGGCAGCGGGCCGTGCTCCAGCTGGTCGACGCAGATGTGCGAGGCGAGGTGGTTGACGCCGTACAGCGGCTTGCCGAGGGCGTAGGCGTACGCCTTCGCCGCCGAGACGCCGACCAGCAGGGCGCCCGCCAGGCCGGGGCCCGCGGTGACCGCGACGCCGTCCAGGTCGCGGGCGCTGATCCCGGCGTCCTTCAGCGCGCGGTCGATGGTCGGCACCATCGCCTCCAGGTGCGCGCGGGAGGCCACCTCCGGCACGACGCCGCCGAAGCGGGCGTGCTCGTCAACGCTGGAGGCGACGGCGTCGGCCAGCAGGGTGGTGCCGCGGACGATGCCGACGCCGGTCTCGTCGCAGGAGGTCTCGATGCCGAGGACGAGTGGTTCGTCAGCCATTGATCTCGGTTCCTTGTACGGAGGTGGAAGGGTCGGTCAGGCGCATCACCAGGGCGTCGACGTTGCCCGGCTGGTAGTAGCCCCGCCGGAACCCGATGGCCTCGAAGCCGAAGCGCTCGTACAGCTTCTGGGCGCGGGTGTTGTCGATCCGGCACTCCAGCATCACCTCGGAGCACTCGAACGCGGTCGCCGCCCGCAGCAGCTCGGTCAGCAGGCGTCCGCCGAGCCCGGTGCCCTGGTGGTCACGGGCGACGGCGACGGTCTGGACGTCGGCGAGGTCGCCGGAGGCGGCGAGCCCGGCGTACCCGACGATCCGGTCGCCGGCCTCGGCGACGAGGTAGCGGCGGGTCGCCTCGGGGCCGCGCGCGTGGGCCAGTTCGGACCAGAACATGCCCCGGGACCAGGCGTCCTCGGGGAACAGGTCCTTCTCCAGCTCCAGCACGGGGTCGATGTCCCACCAGCGCATCTCGCGCAGTCGGGGGGTCTCGGGTCCGGTCACTTGGGGGTGACCACCTTGTAGTTCTTGGGGAC
The DNA here is from genome assembly GCF_055569945.1 of Streptomyces sp. NPDC031340. NCBI lineage: Bacteria > Bacillati > Actinomycetota > Actinomycetes > Kitasatosporales > Streptomycetaceae > Streptomyces > Streptomyces sp. NPDC031340. Next base: position 105,979 of record NZ_JBVIIE010000025.1, on the reverse strand, counting down.
CTGGGCGTCGGGCCGGCGCAGGTACAGCGGCCGCGGAGCGGGCAGTTCCTCCCCGGCGGCGAGCCGCTCGGCGGCCAGCGACGCCAGGGCGGCGGCCGACACGTGCTCGGGCTCGTGCGCCCGGGGGAAGGTGTCCGGGTACAGCAGCGCGCCCGCGCCGACGGCCGGCAGCCCGGCGACCCGGTCGGCGATGTCGGCGGGCCGGTCGACGGCCGGGCCGGTCAGACGGGTGCGGGAGTCGGCGTAGGTCGCCCAGTAGACCTCCTTGCGCCGGGCGTCCGTCGCCACGACGAAGGGGCCCTGCTCGATGTCCGCCGCGTAGGCGAGGCCGTCGAGCGTGCACACGCCGTACACCGGGACTCCGAGCACCAGCCCGAAGGTGTCCGCGGTCATCAGGCCGACCCGGAGCCCGGTGTACGGGCCGGGGCCGACGCCGACGACGACGCCGGTGACGGCGTCGATCTTGAGTCCGGCCTCGGCGAGCAGCCGGTCGACGGCCGGCAGCAGCAGCTCTCCGTGCCGGCGCGCGTCCACCTGGGTCGAGGAGGCGATGACGTCCGTTCCGTCGTGCAGGGCGACGGTCACGGCGGGGGTGGCGGTATCCAGAGCGAGCAAGAGCACGCAAACAGCCTACGGCTCCCGCGGCGCGCGCACGGCCGCCCGGTCCGGGCGCACGGTGGCTGCTACGGTCGCCCGGAAGCACGACCTACGACGCGACGGCTGAGGTGGGCGACGGTGGCAGGCGGCAGCTCAGGAATCGTGTTCGGGCTCACCACGGCGGCCGTCGCGACGGTCGGCGTCCTCGCCTTCCAGGCCGCCGCGGGCGTCCCGGACGGCCTGGGCGGGCCGCACGCCGGTACGTCGCCGTCGGCGGCGCCCACACGGCCGGCCCGCGGCCCGAAGGACCCCACCGCCCTGCCCGTCGGCTCCGGCACGGGCCCACGGGTCGTGTACTCGGTGACCGGCGACCGGGTGTGGCTGGTCGGCGCGCGCGACAAGGTGCGCCGCACGTTCCTGGTCCTGCCCGGCAAGGTGGACCCGGCGCCGGGCACCTACGAGGTCACCTCCCGCTCGAACTCCGTCACCGGCACCGACGGCGCCCCCGTCCGGCACGTGGTCCGCTTCGCCTACGTGGACGGCGTCGCCGTCGGGTTCAGCACACCGGCGGGGCCGGCGACGGCGAAACCGGACGAGGGCGTGCGCACCGGCGGGATCCGCGAGTCCCGCGAGGACGGCGACGCGGTGTGGGCGTTCGCGACGATCGGCCGCCCGGTCGTGGTGGTCCGCTGAGGGCTCCGCCGGAAGTGCCGCGCCGGGCCGTCGATCACCTGCCGCCGCCTGCCGCACCGTCGTGGCCGGTCGCGCAGTTCCCCGCGCCCCTTCAGGGCGCCACCCAACCGCCGCGGAGTTCGCCCGGCGGGCTCAGGCGGCGTCCCGGTGTCCGGCTTCCCGATGTCCGGCTTCCCGGTGCTCGGCTTCCCGCTGTCCGGACTCCCGGTGCGGGGGGTGCGGCCGGGACGCCTCGGGGTCGGGAAGGCCCGGCGGGGTGGAGATGGCCTTCGCGGCGGCGCAGGACGCCAGCAGCTCACGCATGGGCACCGCGGAGACCTCGCGCGGCGGCACCTCGTCTCGTTCCGTGGCCGTCATGAGCGCCTCCTGGGAGCCGGGCGCGAGCGTAGTTAGGTAAACCTAACCACGAAGGGAATACCATGTGACCACGTATCGGACGCCGGACGCAACATTTTGCCGACATCGTGTCGGAACTCCGCCCCGGGGCGACGGCGGCCGGAACCCACCACGGGGCACGGCGCGGGCCGCAACCGGCCCCGGGGCGAACGACCGCGTCGGGATGGGTCAGGCAGTGGGTCAGGCCGACAGCACGCTCAGGTCGGCCGCCGCCCACCGCTCCCCCAGCCCGGTCACCGTCACGTGCCGGACCTCGTCCGTGGTGTCGCCGACGGCCCGGTGGATGACGACGTGCAGGCGGTCGTCGGTCAGCTCCTCGACCTTGCCCTCGCCCCACTCCACGACGACCACCGAATCCGGCAGCGAGACGTCCAGGTCGAGGTCCTCCATCTCGTCCAGCCCGCCGCCCAGCCGGTAGGCGTCGACGTGGACCAGCGCCGGGCCGTCGGCGAGCGACGGGTGCACCCGGGCGATCACGAAGGTCGGGGAGGTGACGGCGCCCCGGACGCCGAGCCCTTCGCCGAGGCCGCGGGTGAGGGTCGTCTTGCCCGCGCCGAGCTCGCCGTTGAGCATCACCAGGTCACCGGCGCGCAGCAGTTTCGCCAGTCTGCGGCCCAGTTCCCGCATCTGCTCGGGGGAGGTGACGGTCAGCTCGGTCTCAGCCGCGTCGTGCGGTGCTGCTGGTGCTTCCATAGCCACCCACGGTAGCCCCTGCGGGCACGGCGCCCACCCGGGTCAGCAGGTCGGCGAGCCGGTCGGTGACCACCTCCGGATGCTCCAGCATCACCAGGTGCCCGGCGTCCGGGACGAGCACCAGCTCGGAGTCCGGCAGCAGGTCGGCGATGGCCTCGCTGTGCTCGCTGGGCGTGACCAGATCGCCGATCCCGGCCAGCACCAGCACGGGTATGTCGCTGAACAGCGCGAGCGCCTCGGTCTTGTCGTGGTCGTCGAACGCCGGGTAGTACTCGGCGACGACGTCGATCGGCGTGCCCTCGATCATCCGCTCGGCGAACCGGGCGACGGCCGGGTCGACGTCCCGCGAGGCGAACGAGTACCGCTTGACGATCCCGGCGAACAGGTCGGCGGTGGCCCGCCGTCCCTTCTCCACCAGTTCGGCCCGCTGCCCCAGCGCCTTCAGCACTCCGGGGAGCACCCGGCGCACGGCGTTGACGCCGGCGACCGGCAGGCCGAAGTTCACCTCGCCGAGCCGCCCGGACGACGTGCCGACGAGGGCGACCGCGACGACCCGGTCGCGGATCAGCTCGGGGTACCGGTCGGCCAGCGCCATCACGGTCATGCCGCCCATCGAGTGCCCGACCAGCACGATCGGGCCCTCCGGCACGGCGGCGTCGATGACGGCCTTCAGGTCGCGTCCCAGCTGCTCGATGGTGACCGGCACGCCGTCCCGCACCTGCTGCACTCCCCGCCCGGAGCGGCCGTGGCTGCGCTGGTCCCAGTGCACGGTCCGCACCACGCCCCGCAGGGCCGCGCGCTGGAAGTGCCAGGAGTCCTGGTTGAGGCAGTAGCCGTGGCTGAAGACGACGGTGACCGGGGCGGGGGCCTTGCGCCCGAACAGCCGGCGGCGGCGCGGGGTCAGTGCGGGGGCCGTCTCCGGGTCGACGTCGTCGACCTCGTAGTACAGCTCGGTCCCGTCGTCGGCGTACGCCTTGCCGGGGGTGCCGCGCAGCGCGCCGTACGGTCCGGTGGAGTCGAGGGCGAGCCGCGCCTTCCTCCGTATGTCGCGGCCGACGGTGAGCCGTTCGATGGCGAGGCCGGCGGCAGCGCCCGCGGCGACCACGCCTATCGCGGCGCCCGCTATGCCGGTCACCCGGCGCCAGGTCCCGCCCGTCGCGCCCGTCGCGCCGGTCGCGGCCGCGGCGGCTGTCGCGGCCGTCGCCTGCGCGGCGGAGGCGACGGCCGTGAGGGCCTCCGCACTGCTCTCGCTCACGTACCCGCTCCCCTTCGACGGACTGCTGTTCGATGGCCCGGACGGCACCGGCCTGGTGCCGCCCACGGATGGTGTGACGCCGTCGGCCCCCTGCGCGGTTACCCCGCTTGGCCCTCGCCCACATGGTCGTCCATACGGACATGAGTGTGGACCCGGGGAACGCGCGTTCCGATGCGGGTGACGATCTCATACGCGATGGTGCCCGCGGCCTGCGCCCAGTCCTCGGCGGTCGGCTCGCCGCGGTCGCCGGGCCCGAACAGCACCGCCTCGGCGCCGGCCCCGGGCTCGTCTCCCCCGAGGTCCACGACGAACTGGTCCATCGCCACCCGCCCCGCGACCGTGCGCCACTTGCCGCCGACCAGGACGGGGCCGGTGCCGGAGGCGTGCCGCGGGATGCCGTCGGCGTACCCGACGGGAACGAGGCCGAGGGTGGTGTCGCCGGGGGTGACGTAGTGGTGGCCGTAACTGATGCCGTGGCCGCCCGGTACGTGCTTGACCAGGGCGAGGGACGCCGACAGCGTCATCACCGGGCGCAGTCCGAAGTCGGCCGGGGTGCCGATCTCGGGGCTGGGCGAGATGCCGTACATCGCGATGCCGGTGCGGACCAGGTCGAAGTGCGTCTGGGGAAGCGTGAGCAGGGCCGGCGAGTTGGCGATGTGCCGCACCTCGGGCCGCACGCCCCGCGCCTCGGCGTGCGCGACCATCTCCTCGAACAGGGTCAGCTGCGCGGCGATGGAGGCGTGTCCGGGTTCGTCGGCGCAGGCGAAGTGGGACCACAGGCCGGTGACGTGCAGCAGCCCGTCGCGCTCGGCGCGGCGCGCCGCGCCGACGAGTTCGCTCCAGTCGGCGCCCGGCTGGCATCCGTTGCGGCCGAGGCCGGTGTCGGCCTTCAGGTGCACGCGCGCGGGCCGGCCGGCCCGCCGGGCGGCCTCGGTGACCTCCGCCAGGGCCCACATGGCGCTGACCGACACGTCGACGTCGGCCTCGATCGCCTGCTGCCACGGCCCGCCGGGGGTCCACAGCCAGCACATCACCCGCCCCGGAAGCCCGGCGGCCCGCAGGGCGAACGCCTCCTCGGGCGTGGCCGTGCCGAGCCAGGTCGCCCCCGCCTCGACGGCCGCGCGGGCGCACGGCACGGCCCCGTGGCCGTACGCGTCGGACTTCACGACGGCCATGACGGCCGCCCCGGACGCGACGGCACGCAGGGTCCGCACGTTGGCCCGCAGGGCAGCGAGGTCGATCTCGGCGCGGGCCCGCAGGGTCGCGGTGGGGGCAGCTGCTGTCTCGTTCATGGCGCCCCCAGTCTCTCAGAGGCCCCGCCCGGACCGGACAGACACCTGCCACGACCCCGGCCCCGGAGCCCGCGTCCTCACGCCCCGCCAGACTCCCGCCACACCCCCGGCAACGCCTCGGCCACGTCGTGGGCCCCTCGGATGCCCTGGTGGACGACCGCGGTTGTGAACCGGGCCGCGCCACCCATACCGGCGAACCCGCTCAGCGGCTCGACAGGCCGTTGAGCGGCTCGACGGGCCGTTCAGTGGCTCGACGGGGCCGCTTAGTGGCACACGTCCCGCCATGCCCGCGGCAGCGCCTCCGCCACGTCGTGGGCTCCCGCCGGCGCCCCGTTCGCCGCGAAACGCCCCGCCAGCCCGTGCAGATAGGCGGCCACGCTTCCGGCGTCCAGCGCCGACAGCCCGGAAGCCAGGAGCGATCCCGCGAGCCCCGACAGCACGTCGCCGCTGCCGGCCGTGGCCAGCCAGGACGTGCCGGTCGGATTCACCCGTACCGGCCCGCCGCCGGCGTCGGCGACGAGTGTGGTGGAGCCCTTGAGCAGGACGGTGGCGCCGTAGCGGGCGGCGAGTTCGCGGGCGGAGGCCAGCCGCGCGCCCTCGACCTCCTCCCGGGCCACGCCGAGCAGCGCGGCGGCCTCTCCGGCGTGCGGGGTCATCAACGTCGGCGCCGTGCGGGCCCGTACGGCGCCGACGTCGGCGAGCCGCAGCCCGTCCGCGTCGATCAGCACCGGCACGTCCGCCGACAGCACCTCTCCGACGGCCGACGCGTCGTCACCGGCGCCGGGGCCCACCACCCACGCCTGCACCCGCCCGGCGTGCCTGGGTCCCCGGTCCGACACGAGCGTCTCCGGGAACCGGGCGATGACGGCGCCCCCGGCAGGCCCCACGTACCGCACGGCCCCGGCGCCGCCCCGGAGCGCGCCGGACACCGCGAGCACCGCGGCCCCCGGATAGCGCGCCGACCCGGCGGCGATGCCGACGACCCCGCGCCGGTACTTGTCGCTCTCCCCCGTCGGCACCGGCAGCAGCCGGGCCACGTCGGCGTGTTGCAGCGCCTCCAGTTCGGGCTGGTCGGGCAGGGCGTCGCCGAGCCCGATGTCGACGAGCCGCACGGACCCGGCGTGCGCGCGGGCGGGATCGATCAGCAGGCCCGGCTTGTGCGTCCCGAAGGTGACCGTCAGATCGGCGCGCACCGCGGCCCCGCGCACCTCGCCCGTGTCGACGTCGACGCCGCTCGGCAGGTCGACGGCGACGACGGCGGCCCGCGACCGCTCGGCGGCAGCGGCCAGCGGCGCGGCGTCCGGCCGCAGCCCGCCCTGGCCGCCGATGCCGACGATGCCGTCGACGACGAGATCGGCCCGTTCGATCAGCGGCTCGGCGTCCTCCGTCCCGACGGTGGTCCCCCCGGCGCGGCGCAGCGCGGCCAGTCCGCCGGCGTGCGCCCGCTCGGGCGCGAGCAGCACGGCCGTGACGCCGGCTCCGCGCCGGGCCAGCCGGGCACCGGCATACAGGGCGTCACCTCCGTTGTCCCCGCTGCCGACGAGCACGACGACCCGGCTGCCGTAGACCCGCCCGAGCAAGTCGGCGCAGGCGGCCGCCAGTCCGGCCGCCGCCCGCTGCATCAACGCCCCGTCCGGGAGCCGCGCCATCAGCTCCCGTTCGGCCGCCCTCACCGTCTCCACGCTGTACGCAGTACGCATGGGGTCGAGTCTCCCCCGGAAGCGCCCGCGCCCGCACGTGGGCCGGTCAGCCCTCCGCGATCACCACGGCCGACGCGACTCCCGCGTCGTGGCTCAGCGACACGTGGAAGGACCGCACCCCCAGATCCGCGGCGCGCGCGGCCACCGTGCCCTTCACCCGCAGCCTCGGCTGCCCGCTGTCCTCGACGAAGACCTCGGCGTCCGTCCACAGCAGCCCGGCGGGCGCGCCGAGCGCCTTGGCCAGCGCCTCCTTGGCGGCGAACCGGACGGCGAGCGAGGCGACGCCCCTGCGCTCACCGCCGGGCAGCAGCAACTCGCCGTCCAGGAACAGCCGTCGAGCCAGCCCGGGCGTACGCTCCAGCGACGCCGCGAACCGCTCGATCTCGGCCACGTCGATACCGACCCCGATGATGCTCACCCGGGCACTCTACGATCGCCGCGCGGTTCAGGCCTGTTCAGGACCGCTCGCGGGAATCTCCGGGGCCTCATCGGCGAACAGCTCCTCGACCGCGGTGGCCGTCAGGGAGCGGTCGAACCAGCGAGCGAGCGCGTCGAGATCGGTGCACGAAGTGATGCGCTCCCGCGCGTCCTCGGGGACGGGGACGCCGTGCAACTCGAGCACGCGCAGAATCAGCGAGACGCGGTTTTCGATCTTGCCTTCGGCCTTCCCTTCCAGGTAGGCGGTCTCACGAACCGTCCCGCGGCCGGGGAAGTAGCTGACGAACGACATGATTTCCTTCCATTTCTCTCCGGCGAGTTCCAGCCTGGATGGATCAAGGGATGGCTGTCCGGGCGATCGAATCCGTTCACCCTTTCGGGCGGCGGGGGAACGTTCACGCCGCCGACAATTCGCACCACACGAATTTGCCCCGGTTGCCGTGCCGGGCCAGTGGATGCCAGCCCCACAGGTCGGCGCAGGCGCGGACGAGGGCGAGACCGCGGCCGTTCTCCAGGTCGGCGGGTTGGCCCGGGGACCGCGGCGGCTCGGGCGGCTCCGGGTCGGCGTCCCACGCCCCGATCCGCAGCACCCCGGCCGCACAGCGCACCCGCAGCGCGGCGGGCCCCTTGGTGTGGGACACGGCGTTCGTGACGAGTTCGGCCGCGAGGAGTTCGGCGACGTCGACCAGACGGATCAGTCCGTGCAGGGTGAGGATCAGGCGGAGGGTGCGGCGGCTGACGGTGACGGCGCGGGGGTCGTTCGGGATGTAGAGGCAGTACTCCCACGGTTCACTTTCGGGCATGGGTCGACTCCGTTGACAGGAAGAGGGGTTCGAGGCCGGGCTCCGGTGTCGTTGCCGCGTCCGTCACGGCAGGACGAAGCGGTGCGCTTCCGGCGTCCCGGCGTTTCGCAGCGTGTGCGATGCATCACCGAGAGTAGGTCTAAATCTTCATGTCGAGCAAGCCGATCGCGTAACCTTGCGCTCGAACGAGTCGCGCCCGCACGCGCGTTGGACCCGAGGAGCAGCCCCGATGGCGTTGAGGCGCGAACCAACGGCACGTCAGATGCGCCTGGCGCACGAACTTCGCAGGCTCCGCGACGCTGCGGGCCTCACCGCGCGCGAGGCAGCAGCCCTGCTCGGGGTGAGCCCCGTCCAGATCAGCCACATCGAGTCCGCCCTCGCCGGGGTGAGCGAAGAGCGACTGCGTCGTCTGGCCGCGAACTACGCCTGCGCGGAAACGGAGTTGGTCGACGCCCTGGTGGCCATGGCGACCGACCGCACCCGGGGTTGGTGGGAGGAGTACCGGGGCGTCCTCCCCGCCGCCTATCTGGACCTCGCCGAACTCGATCACCACGCCACGTTCCGCCACGACGTGGCAGTCATCCACGTGCCGGGCCTCTTTCAGACGGAGGACTACGCGCGGGCCCTCTTCTCCTACATGAACCCGGAGTTCCCGGACGACGAGGTGGATCTGCGAGTGACCCACCGCATGCGGCGGAAGGTCGTCATCGAGGGGACCGACCCCATCCCGTACGAGGCCGTGATCCACGAGGCGGCGCTCCGCATCAAGGTGGCGGGACGCGTCGCCACCCGTGCCCAGCTGACCCGCATCCTGGAAATGTCGGAGGCGGACCACATCACGGTGAGAGTGGTGCCGTTCGCCTTGGACGACTTCCCGGGAGCCGGAAGCGCCATGGTGCACGTGGGTGGAGCGGTGCCCCGGCTGGACACCGTGGTCCGGGACGCCCCGCACGGCACTGCGTTTCTGGATTCCGAGGCCCAACTGGAGCACTTTCAAACGCTCTTCCGTAGGGTGAAGGAAGCGTCACTCCCCCCGGAGCAGTCACGTGACCTCATTCGCGGGTTGGCCAAGGAGCTGTGAGGACAGCATGACCCCCACTCAATGGAAGAAGTCGTCCTACTCGGGCGGAGGCGAGGGCAACGACTGCGTCGAGATAGCCACCGGCCCCGCCCGCATATCCGTCCGTGACTCCAAGACCCCGGCCAGGGCGACCCTCACCTTCCCGGCCGAGGCCTTCGCCGCCTTCGTCGGTGCCCTGAAGCGCCGCGCTCGCTGAGCGCGGCCGGTCAGATCCGCGAGACCGTGCCGCACTCCTTCGCGCGGTTCTCGTCGAAGCCCTCGCTGCGGTCGTACGGATCGGTGGTCGGCCCGGTCGGGGCCGCCCCCGTGGGCTCGGCCGTCGGGAACCGCGGGTGCAGGAATCCGTCGTACACCTCGCACGCGGAGTTGCCGAGCTTCACGTCGTAGCGGACCACGGTGACCCTGCCGGGGGTGACCTGGTGGCCGGCCGGGTCGGGGAGTTCGACGTCGAGGACGCGGCGCACGATGGTGCGGGTGACGTCGGTGCGGCCGTCCGTCCTGACGAGCGGGTAGACGAAGGTGTAGTCGGCGTGCACGGCGACCGAGGCGTGCTCGCCCGCCTTGAACGTCATACGGCCACGGGTCTTGACGACGTCACCGACGAGCCGGACCTCGCCGGGGTCGAAGCGGCTGAACAGCGACAGCGGATCATGCGTCTTGTCCGGCTTGCCGAGCGACGTGTCCAACCGGTCGAGCAGGTCCGTCTGGCGCGGTTCGATCACACCGAGCGCGTCGGCGGGGCGCTCGCCGCGCAGGGTGGCCGGATCGAGGTTGGCATCGACCAGGAGCTTCTTCGTCTGCCGTAGGGCCTGCGCGACCTGCGCCTCGGACAGGCTGCCGACGGGAGCCGCCTCCGGCAGGACGATGCCCGCCTGGCCGTCGGCCCAGCGCAGGGCCGGGGAACCGGCGAACGGCTCGTCCAGGGTGGGAGTCCGCGGGGCGACGGAGGGGGGCGGCGCGGTCGGGGCGGCGGTCTCGGCGGGCAGCGGTGACCCGGCCGCCGCATCCGGCTTGCCGGTCCCGAAGAGGTCGCCGGGCAGCAGCGACGGCTTCACCGCGACGACGGCCACGGCGGCGGCCAGAGCGACGCCGAGCACGGCCGGTATCCGTCGCCGCCGCCGCGGCCGGACCGGCCCCGTACGCCACCCCTCCGGCACCTCGCCCCGGGCCTCCTGCTGCCGTAACCGGTCGGCGACCATCCGGGCCCGCGCGGAGGGCTCCTTGGGGGCCGAGTCGGGTATGCCGTTCTGGCTCTCCTCAAGGAACTTCTGCCACATGTCGTCGGGTATCGACGAAGACGAAGACGACTCGTTCCCGGAACCGGGGCTGGGCTCGTCGGGCGGCATGGTGGCCACGGACACGGCCTGCTTTCTCATCGTGGGTCGCCAAGGGCTCGGCGCGGGAGACAGGGCATCACCTTAAGACGGTGCCGGTGGTCGCCGTCAGCGCGGTGGTGGAGCCGGCGCGGGACCGTATATACGTGACTGCCTGTCACACATGCCTGCTAACCTGCACGGACTCTCGCGCGCCTGGGGGGCCAGTCTGCGCGCCCGCACACTCCGTCGCGCCAAGGGGGGCGTCCGCATGGGCAGAAGCACCACCGGCAAGGGGACCGAACAGAGTGGCAGACCTTCGGCCCTGGTGACCGATCCGTTCGACGTGCTGCCCGAGCTGGCCGCGCTGCGCACCGCCGCCTGGGACGGTGACTGGGCAGCCACCCGGGCCTTCTTCACGGGGCTCGACTCCGTCGAGAAGGTCACCTTCGCCACCGGACAGCTCTCCGAGGTGGAGCGGACCGAGGCGTACCTGGAGGCGGCGGTCAAGGCGCTGCCCGCCGACCCGCTGCCGCGCACCCTGCTCGCCGAGCGCTACATCCGCATCGGCTGGCGCGTCCGCAGCGGCGCCCGGGCCCAGCACGTGTCGCGGGAGCAGTTCGACGAGTTCCACTCCTGGCTGCGCAAGGCCGAGCAACTGCTGATCGAGGTGTGCGCGGAGCAGCCCGCGTACGCGCCCGCCTGGACCGCCCGGCTGCTCACCGCCCGCGGCCTGGAGCTGGGGCAGTCCGAGGCCCGGCGGCGCTACGAACGGCTGGCGGAGCACCACCCGCACCTGTTCCGCGCTCAGTCGCAGCTGCTGCAGCAGCTCTGCCCCAAGTGGGGCGGCTCCTGGGAGGCCGCGCACGGATTCGCCCAGGAGTGCGCGAGCAAGGCGCCGGACGGCTCCTACGCCGGAGTCCTGGTCGCCGAGGCCCACATCGAGCACTGCTCGGACCTCGACGGCGCGAAGGCCGCGGAATACATGCGGGACATCGCGGTCCGCGACGACCTGCGCCACGCCGCCCAGGTCTCCGTGCTGCACCCCGGCCACCGTCCGGGCTGGCACCACATCGGCGGCCACAGCACCTTCGCCCTGGCCTTCTCGCTCGGCGGCCATCTCCACGACGCCGCACGGCACTTCGCGGCCCTGGGCGACACCGCCTCCGAGTCCTTCTGGCAGTACCTGCCGGACTGGAAGAGCCGGTTCGCGAAGTACCGCACCGCCGCGCTGGCGACGCTCTGAGGGGGACGCACACATGACCACGCAGGACCACGCCCCAGTCGCGGAACCGGTCACGGAACCGGTCGCGGAACCGGTCACGCAGCCGGCAGTGAGCACGGACCTCGCCGTCCTCGACGGCCTCGTCGACCACACCGCCGTCCACGGCATCCCCACCCTGCTCGCCGCACGCCCCGGCGCCCTCACCGCCGGTCTCATCTTCCGGGTGGGCCGCGCCGACGAGACCCTGCCCACCTCCGGCGTCACCCACCTCGTCGAGCACCTCGCCCTGCACCGCCTCGGCCTGTCCGACCTGCACTACAACGGGGCCACGTCGGACACGTACACCCTCTTCCACGTCACCGGCGACGAGGACGAGGTCGTCACCTACCTCAACGACGTCTGCGCGGCCCTGCGCGACCTGCCGCTGGACCGGCTGGAGACGGAGAAGGAGATCCTGCGGACGGAGGCCCGTAAACGCGCCAACGGGCCCATGTCCCAGCTGCCGCTATGGCGTTACGGCGCCCAGGGCTACGGCCTGGCCGGCTACGACGAACTCGGCACCCGCAGCCTGACCGCGGACCAGGTGCGGCACTGGGCCGAGACCCGCTTCACCCGCGACAACGCGGTGCTGTGGATCACCGGCGACCGGGTACCGGACGGCCTGGACCTCGGCCTGCCCGCCGGCCGCCGCATCCCCGCACCGGCCGCGACCAGCGCCCTGCCCGTCACGCCCGCCTGGATCCGGGGCGACGACGGCCACGTCGTCTTCACCTCGGTGCTGCGCCGCTCCACCGCGGCCGCCGTGTTCGCCGACGTGCTCGGCCGCGCCCTCTTCCAGGACCTGCGCCAGAAGGGCGGCTACTCGTACTCGGCGGAGGCCGACTACACCCCGCGCGACACCGGCTTCGCCACCCTGACCGCGTACGCCGACGCGCTGCCGCAGAAGCAGGACGCGGTGGTCGGCGGATTCGTCGACGCCTTCGCCCGGCTGCGCGCCGGCCGCATCGAGCAGGCCGAACTCGACTCCGCCCGCGGCAAGTTGCTCAAGCTGTACGACGTTCCCGACCTCGGCGCGACCATGCTGCCGTCGTACGCGCTGAGCCTGCTGCTCGGCCACCGGATCCTCAGTCCGGAAGAGCACAGGGCCGAGTTGGAGGCGGTCACGCTCGCGGACCTGCGCGAGGTCGCCCGCGAGGCCTGGGACGCCGGACTGCTCCAGGTGCCGACCCGGGGCGCCGACTGGGCGGGCCTCACGCTCGCCCCGCAGTACTCCTCGTCCGGGGTCTCCGGCTCGCTGCACCCGTCGCTGGAGGACGACGACGTCACGCTGGTCATCGGGGACCGGGGCGTGACGCTGTCGCTGCCGGGCGGCCTGGTCACCGTGCGGTACGACGCCTGTGCCGCGATGACCACCCGCCCCGACGACGCCCGGCATCTGACCGGCCTCGACGGCTTCCGCGTGGCCGTGGAGCCGACCCTGTTCCGGGACGTCACGGCCGAGCGGATCGCGGTGCTGGACGCCGCCGTCCCCGCCGACGCGGTCGTCGCGCTGCCGGCGCGTACGGAGGAGGAGATACCCCGGCCGCGCGAGCGGGCAGCCGGGCAAGAGGCCGAGCGAAAGGCCCCCGCCGGGTGGAAGCGCACCGGGCGCGTGACGGCCCGGTTCGTCTTCACCACCGCGCTGGCCGTGCTGTGGCCCGTGCTCCTGGTCGCCCTCGTCGTCAACGACGAATCGCACACGACCCGCTTCCCCGGGATCGGCGGCCTCCTGCTGGAGTACTGGCTGATCCGCACCGCCCGCCGCCTCTACCGGGAGGACCAGCTCGGGAACGGCTGACGCCGGGGCGACGCCCAGGGCCTGTCCGGCGGATCATGCCGGACGGGCCCTACTCCCCGGACCGGCCCTACTCCACCGTCACCGACTTCGCCAGGTTCCGCGGCTGATCCACCTCGTTGCCGCGGGCGGTCGCCAGTTCGCAGGCGAAGACCTGCAACGGCACCGTGGCCACCAACGGCTGCAGCAGGGTCGGCGTGGCGGGGATGCGGATCAGATGGTCCGCGTACGGGACCACCGCCTCGTCGTCCTGCTCCGCGATGACGATCGTCCGCGCGCCCCGCGCCCGGATCTCCTGGATGTTGGAGACGATCTTGTCGTGGAGCACGGACCGGCCCCGCGGCGAGGGCACCACCACGACGACCGGCAGGTCGTCCTCGATCAGCGCGATCGGCCCGTGCTTCAGTTCACCCGCCGCGAAGCCCTCCGCGTGCATGTACGCGAGCTCCTTCAGCTTCAGCGCGCCCTCCAGCGCCACCGGGTAGCCCACGTGCCGCCCCAGGAACAGCACGGTGTCCTTGTCCGCCAGGGACCGGGCCAGCTCCCGCACCGGTTCCATGGTCTCCAGCACCTGCTCCACCTCACCGGAGATGTGCGACAGGTCCCGGATGACGGCGGAGATCTCGTCGCCCCACTTGGTGCCCCGCACCTGGCCCAGGTACAGCGCCACCAGGTAGCACGCCACGAGCTGGGTGAGGAACGCCTTCGTCGACGCGACGGCGACCTCCGGCCCGGCGTGCGTGTAGAGCACCGCGTCCGACTCGCGCGGGATCGTCGAGCCGTTGGTGTTGCAGATCGCCAGCACCTTGGAGCCCTGCTCGCGGGCGTGCCGCAGCGCCATCAGGGTGTCCATGGTCTCGCCGGACTGGGAGATGGCGATCACCAGCGAGCGCGCGTCCAGGATCGGGTCGCGGTAGCGGAACTCGCTGGCCAGTTCCACCTCGCACGGGATGCGGGTCCAGTGCTCGATCGCGTACTTGGCGATCAATCCGGCGTGGAAGGCCGTGCCGCACGCGACGATGACGACCTTGTCCACCTCGCGCAGTTCGGAGGGGGTGATCCGGACCTCGTCCAGGGTCAGCGCGCCGGACCCGTCGATGCGCCCCAGCAGCGTGTCGGCGACTGCCTTCGGCTGCTCGGCGATCTCCTTGAGCATGAAGTAGTCGTAGCCGCCCTTCTCCGCCGCGGACGCGTCCCAGTCGACGTGGTACGAGCGCACGTCGGCGGGCCGTCCGTCGAAGCCGGTGACCGTCACACCGTCCCGGCGCAGTTCCACCACCTGGTCCTGCCCCAGCTCGATCGCCGACCGGGTGTGCGCGATGAACGCGGCGACGTCCGAGGCGAGGAACGCCTCGCCCTCGCCGACGCCCACCACGAGCGGGGAGTTGCGGCGGGCGCCCACGACGACGTCCGGCTCGTCGGCGTGCACCGCGACCAGCGTGAACGCGCCCTCCAGCCGCCGGCACACCAGCCGCATCGCCTCCGCGAGGTCGGCGCAGGAGGAGAACTCCTCGGCCAGCAGGTGCGCGACGACCTCGGTGTCGGTCTCGGAGGCCAGTTCGTGGCCCCGCTCCGCCAACTCGGCCCGCAGCGAAGCGAAGTTCTCGATGATGCCGTTGTGGACGACGGCGACGCGGCCCGCGTTGTCCAGGTGCGGGTGGGCGTTCGCGTCCGTCGGCCCGCCGTGCGTGGCCCAGCGGGTGTGCCCGATGCCGGTCGACCCCGTCGGCAGGGGCCGGTCCGCCAGTTCCTTCTCCAGGTTGACCAGCTTGCCGGCCTTCTTCGCGGCGGCGAGCCCGCCGTCCACCGTCACGGCCACGCCCGCCGAGTCGTAGCCCCGGTACTCCAGCCGCCGCAGTCCGGCCATCACGACATCGAGCGCCGACTGCGCCCCCACGTATCCCACGATTCCGCACATGCGCGGCAGCCTACGGGCCGACGCCCGGCGAAAAGAGCCGTCGCGTGCCCGAAATCGGAAATTCCCACTGTCGTACGAGCGCACTGACGGGGTGGTACGGAAGCGCGCACGGCGCGGTGCGAGCGTGACGGACCCCACCCACCGAGTTGTTCAAACTCCGTTAACAATGGACTGTGATCTCTCCGGTCCCCTCGATGCCCCGGAGCGCCCACCGGCAGCGGCCGGAGGCGACTCCCTACGTCGACCTCACCCGAGCCGAGTGGAGCGCGCTGCGCGACAAGACGCCGCTGCCGCTCACCGCCGAGGAGGTCGAGAAGCTGCGCGGCCTCGGCGATGTCATCGACCTCGACGAGGTGCGGGACATCTACCTTCCGCTGTCCAGGCTCCTCAACCTCTACGTCGGCGCCACGGACGGCCTCAGGGGCGCCCTGAACACCTTCCTCGGCGAGCAGGGATCCCAGTCCGGCACCCCCTTCGTCATAGGGGTCGCGGGTTCGGTGGCGGTCGGCAAGTCGACGGTTGCCCGTCTGCTGCAGGCACTGCTGTCGCGCTGGCCCGAGCACCCGCGCGTCGAACTCGTCACCACGGACGGCTTCCTGCTGCCCACCAGGGAGCTCCAGGCCCGCGGCCTGATGTCGCGGAAAGGTTTCCCTGAGTCCTACGACCGCCGCGCGCTCACCCGCTTCGTCGCCGACGTCAAGGCGGGGAAGGCCGAGGTGGCGGCGCCCGTCTACTCCCACCTGATCTACGACATCGTGCCGGGCGAGAGGTACACCGTCCGCCGCCCCGACATCCTCATAGTCGAGGGACTCAACGTCCTGCAGCCCGCCCTGCCCGGCACCGACGGCCGCACCCGGGTCGGTCTCGCCGACTACTTCGACTTCAGCGTGTACGTCGACGCGAGCACCGACGACATCGAGCGCTGGTACCTCAGCCGGTTCAGGAAGCTGCGGCAGACCGCCTTCCAGAACCCGTCCTCCTACTTCCGCAAGTACACGCAGGTGTCCGAGGAGGAGGCGCTGGACTACGCCCGCATGCTGTGGCGCACCATCAACAAGCCGAACCTCACCGAGAACATCGCGCCCACCCGGGGCCGCGCCACCCTGGTCCTGCGCAAGGGCCCGGACCACAAGGTGCAGCGCCTGCGTCTGCGCAAGCTGTGACCGCTACGCTGCGGCCATGCTGCATGTGCGCCTGATCACGCCGTCCGGGAGGACCGACGACGTGGTCCGCCTCATAGAGAAAACCGTCGGGACCGCCCACCTGGTCGTGCTGCCGGGTGCCGCGCGCAACCCGGCCGGGGACGTGGTGCTGTGCGACGTCGCCCGCGAGGCCGGCGACGAGCTCCTGTCCGAGCTGCAGGAGCTGGGCCTGGACCGCGAAGGCTCGATCGCCGTCGAGAACATCGACCTGTCCCTGTCCAAGCGCGCCGAGAAGGCCGAGGAGGAGGCCCCCGGCGAGGCCGCCGACGCGGTCCTGTGGGAACACCTCACCGACGCCACGCACGAGGAGTCGACGCTCTCCGTCACGTACGTGTCCTTCATAGTCCTCGCGACGATGATCGCGGCCTGCGGTGTCGTGCTGGACAACGCCATCCTGATCGTGGGCGCCATGGCGGTGGGCCCGGAGTTCGGCCCGCTGGCCGGCATCTCCACCTCGATCGTGCAGCGGGCCCCGCGCCTCGCGCTGCGCTCCGCGGTCGCGCTGCTGGTGGGCTTCGCCCTGGCGATGGCGGCGACGGTGGGCTTCAGCCTCTTCATGGACGCGCTCGGCCTGTTCTCGAAGGGGATGCTGGAGGGCGACCGCCCCCAGACGAAGTTCGTCTACGCGCCCGACGCCTTCAGCTTCATCGTGGCGGTCCTGGCCGGCGCGGCCGGCACGCTCTCCCTGACCTCGGCCAAGTCCGGCGCCCTGGTGGGCGTGGCGATCTCGGTCACCACCGTCCCGGCCGCCGCCAACGCGGCCATCGCGCTGAGCTACGGCGACACGAAGCAGACCTGGGGCTCCACGGAGCAGCTGCTGCTGAACCTGCTGGGCATCGTGATGGCCGGCACGCTGACGCTGCTGTCCCAGAAGTGGTTCTGGAGAAAGCAGCACGAACGTCTCAGCAGGCGCCCGGGGCAGTGACCCCGGGCGCCCCCTACGGGGACGTGGTGCGCGGTTCCTAGCCCAGCGCCGACTTCACCGCGTCGGCGAGCCGCCCGGCCACCGACCGCGCCTGCTCGATGTCCGCGGCCTCGACCATCACGCGGACCAGCGGCTCGGTCCCCGACGAGCGCAGCAGCACCCGCCCGGTGGCGCCCAGCTCCCGCTCGGCCTCGGCGACGGCGGCCGCCAGCTCCGCCGACGTGTTCACCCGGGACTTGTCCACGTCCGGCACGTTGATCAGCACCTGCGGCAGCCGCTCCATGACGGACGCGAGGTCCTTCAGCGACCGCCCGGTCTCGGTGACCCGGGCGGCCAGCATCAGGCCGGTCAGCGTGCCGTCGCCGGTCGTCGCGTGGTCCAGGATGATCACGTGCCCGGACTGCTCGCCGCCGAGCGCGTACCCGTGCTGCTTCATCTCCTCCAGCACGTAGCGGTCGCCGACCGCGGTCTGGACGAGGTTCAGCCCCTCCCGCTCCAGCGCCAGCTTGAAGCCGAGGTTCGACATGACCGTCGCGACGACGGTGCCGGAGCGCAGCGCGGAACGCTCCCGCATCGCCAGCGCGAGCACGGCCAGGATCTGGTCGCCGTCCACCTCCTCGCCGGTGTGGTCGACGGCGAGGCAGCGGTCGGCGTCGCCGTCGTGGGCGATGCCGAGGGCGGCGCCGTGCTCGACGACGGCGGCCTTCAGCTTGTCGAGGTGGGTGGAGCCGCAGCCGTCGTTGATGTTGAGCCCGTCCGGCTCGGCGCCGATCGTGATCACCTCGGCGCCGGCCCGCGAGAACGCCTCGGGCGAGACCCGGGCGGCGGCGCCGTGCGCCTCGTCGAGGACGATCTTCAGCCCGTCGAGGCGGTTGGGCAGTACGGCGATCAGGTGGGCGACGTACTTGTCGAAGCCCTCCTCGTAGTCCCGCACCCGTCCGACGCCCGCGCCGGTGGGCCGCTCCCAGGGCTCACCGTGCCGGTGCGAGTCGTACACCGCCTCGATGCGGTCCTCCAGGTCGTCGGCGAGCTTGTGGCCGCCGCGCGCGAAGAACTTGACGCCGTTGTCGGGCATGGCGTTGTGGCTGGCGGAGAGCATCACGCCGAGGTCGGCGCCGAGCGCGCCGGTCAGGTACGCGACCGCCGGCGTCGGCAGCACGCCGACCCGCAGCACGTCCACGCCCGCGCTCGCCAGGCCCGCGACCACGGCCGCCTCCAGGAACTCCCCGGACGCGCGCGGGTCCCGTCCGACGACCGCCGTCGCGCGGTGGCCCTCGAAGGTGCCCGCCTCGGCCAGTACGTGCGCCGCGGCCACGGAGAGGCCGAGCGCCATCTCCGCCGTCAGGTCCGCGTTGGCGACGCCGCGCACGCCGTCCGTGCCGAAGAGTCGTCCCACTTGTCCTCCTGAGAAGCGTCAGTTTCGGAAGCGCCTGACGATGGATGACAAGCATCCGATCACACAAGCCATTGAGCATCTTGTGCCGTTATACGCCCCCGATGGCGATAAACGAACGCCCCGACAGCACAGTGGCGTGCCGCCGGGGCGTTCGTACGAGCAGGCAGCTGCGAAGCAGCCGCGTTTAGCGCTTGCTGTACTGCGGGGCCTTGCGGGCCTTCTTCAGACCGGCCTTCTTGCGCTCGACCGCACGGTCGTCGCGGCGCAGGAACCCGGCCTTCTTCAGCGGGCCGCGGTTGTTGTCGACGTCGGCCTCGTTCAGCGCGCGGGCGACACCGAGACGGAGCGCACCGGCCTGGCCGGAGACACCGCCACCGGCGATGCGGGCGATGACGTCGTAGCGGCCCTCGAGCTCGAGGACCTTGAACGGCTCGTTGACTTCCTGCTGGTGCACCTTGTTCGGGAAGTAGTCCTCGAGGGTGCGACCGTTGATCTTCCACTTGCCGGAGCCCGGAACGATCCGGACGCGGGCGATGGCGTTCTTGCGGCGGCCCAGGCCGGCGGCCGGCTGGGGCTCACCGAAGCGCGAGGCGAGGGACTCGGAGGTGTACTCACCCTCCACCGGAACCTCGGACTCGGTGGTGTAGCTGTCGATGTCAAGCTCTTCGAGCGGCTGCTCGGCAGTGGTCTCGGCCACGATGCTCCTCAGATTCTCTTCAGTCTTAGGGGGTGGCCGGACTTACTGCGCGACCTGGGTGATCTCGAACGGAACCGGCTGCTGGGCAGCGTGAGGGTGGTTCTCGCCCGCGTAGACCTTCAGCTTCGTGAGCATCTGACGGCCCAGGGTGTTCTTGGGGAGCATGCCCTTGACGGCCTTCTCGATGGCCTTCTCGGGGTTCTTGTCCAGCAGCTCGTCATAACGGACGGAGCGCAGACCACCCGGGTAGCCGGAGTGGCGGTACGCCATCTTCTGGGTCCGCTTGTTGCCGGAGAGGTGCACCTTGTCGGCGTTGATGATGATGACGAAGTCACCGGTGTCGACGTGCGGCGCGTAGATCGGCTTGTGCTTGCCGCGGAGAAGAGACGCGGCGGTCGTGGCCAGACGGCCCAGGACGACGTCCCGAGCGTCGATGACGTGCCACTGGCGAGTCACATCGCCGGGCTTGGGGCTGTATGTACGCACTTCGCAGCCTTTTTCTTCAGTGGATGGGTGCTGACACGTGGCATCACTGAAGCGATCGTGCAGCTGGGGACGACAATGCCGGGGACGCTGCCCGTATGCCGCCCACTGGTAACTGCTCCAGGGAACCTAGGTATGGGCCTCTCGCGTGAGAACGAGCGAGCCAATACACAACGAAGATGCAGGATACCGGGGTCGCAGGTACGGGTCAAAACGAGCTCTCCGCGACACGGACGGCCGAGATGTGCCGCCGTGCCGGAAAGGTCCCCGCGGGAGGCGCCGCGGCCACCACGGGGCGCGCCAACCCCCGTCTAAGATGCGCCCCATGAGCTTCGGGCAGCAGGGGGGACCCCCGTCCCAGTGGGATCCCTGGAAACCGCATTCCCAGCAGCCGTGGAACAGCGGCGACAGCGGCGACACTCCGGACTGGGCCGCGCTCGCCGAGGCGTCCGAGACGCGCAACAAGCGGCGTCGGCTGCTGTTCATCGGCGGCGGCGCCGTCGCCACCATCGCGATAGGCACCGCCGTCGCGATGGCCGTGGTGTCCGCGAACGGCGACAGCGACGCCACGAACCGGACGACCGGGCTTCCCTCGACGGCGGACATACCCAGCAGCACGGCGGTCCCGTCCTTCGAGCCGACCAGCGCCCCGCCCCCGCTGGACCCGAAGGAGTTCGTCTCCAGCAAGACCAAGGACACCGCCCCGCTCGACGTCCAGGCGCTCTTCCCCGGCACGCAGCTGACCATGGGCTCGACCGTGTACAAGAAGGGCCCGACCGCGGACACCACGAGCTGCGCCACGGCCGCCCAGGGCACCCTCCCGAAGGTGCTCACCGCCAACAAGTGCACCCGTCTGATGCGGGTCACCTACGTCAAGGACGACGTCGCCGTGACGGTCGGCGTGGCCGTCTTCGACACCGAGGCCGCGGCGACCCGGGCCAAGGGCCAGGCGGACAAGTCGAGCATCGTCAGGTCCCTGTCCGGCAAGGGCGTCAAGGCCTTCTGCAACGGCGCCGTCTGCCGCTCCACGACCAACTCCTACGGCCGCTACGCCTACTTCACCATCACCGGCTTCACCAGCGGCAAGGACGTCACGACCAAGGACACCGCGGTCTTCTCCACCGGCGACGACCTGGCCCAGTTCACCTTCCGCCAGATCCACCGCCGCGGCGAGGCCCAGGCGTCGGCGGCGGCGAACCAGTAGCCGGGCCGGGCGTCAGCAGCACCCGGCCCCGGGCAGCGACCGCTTGTTGCGGGCCTCCCTGCTGCGCGCGGCCAGCAGCTCGTCGGCCGGGTAGCCGACCTCCTCCAGGGTCAGCCCGTGCGGCCGTACGACGTGCACGGCCGAGTCCCGGACGCCGGCCGCCAGCACCTTCCCGGGCCAGTCCGTCCCGCGGTGGCCGTCGCCCACGAACAGCAGCGCCCCGATCAGCGAGCGCACCATGTTGTGGCAGAAGGCGTCGGCGCGGACGGTCGCGGTGATGATCCCGTCGTCGCCGCGCGCGAGGCTGAGCTCCTGGAGGGTGCGGATGGTGGTCGCGCCCTCCCGCTTCTTGCAGTAGGCGGCGAAGTCGTGCTCGCCGAGCAGCGCCCGGGCCGCCTCGTTCATGGCGTCGACGTCCAGCGGCCAGTCGTGCCACAGGACGTGGCCCCGCAGCAGCGGGTCGACGCCGCCCGGGTTGTCGGTGACCCGGTAGGCGTAGCGGCGCCAGACGGCCGAGAAGCGGGCGTTGAAGCCGCTGGGCGCCTCCCTGAGGGCCCACACCCGCACGTCCCTGGGCAGGCGGCCCGCGAGCCGCTTGAGGAGCTTGTCGTGGTGCTCGCCCCAGACCTCGTGCGGCAGATCCACGTGCGCCACCTGACCCCGGGCGTGCACCCCGGCGTCGGTGCGCCCCGCCACCGTCAGTTCGTACGTCTCCCCGGACCGCGTGACCGTCCGCAGCGCGTCCTCGATCTCCCCCTGCACGGTCCGCCGGCCGCCGGCCTGCCTGGCCCAGCCGGAGAAGTCGGTGCCGTCGTAGGACAGGTCGAGGCGGACACGGACGTAACCGGGCTGTACTTCGTCACTCACCCCTGGATCCTCTCAGGAACACGGAAGCGGGCCCGCCCCGAGGGGGCGGACCCGCTTGCGTCAGGCAGAGCCTCAGGCGTCCTTGGCGCTTTCGTCAGCCGCATCCGCGGCGGGCTCGGCGGCCTCGTCGGCCGGCTTGGCGTCCTCGACCGGGGCCTCGTCGGCCTTGGTCTCCTCCGCCTTGGCCTCCTCGGCCTCCTTGACCGCGCGCTTGGTGGCGGCCTCGGCCTCACCGGTCGCCTGCTGCGCGACCGTCAGCGCCTCGACCAGCTCGATGACGGCCATGGGCGCGTTGTCGCCACGGCGGTTACCGATCTTGGTGATGCGGGTGTAGCCACCGGGACGGTTCTCGTAGCGCGGGCCGATCTCGGTGAAGAGCGTGTGGACGACGCTCTTGTCCGTGATGACCTGGAGCACCTGGCGGCGGTTGTGAAGGTCGCCCTTCTTCGCCTTGGTGACCAGACGCTCGGCGTACGGGCGCAGCCGGCGCGCCTTCGCCTCGGTGGTGGTGATGCGGCCGTGCTCGAAGAGCGCCTTCGCGAGGTTCGCGAGGAGCAGCTTCTCGTGCGCGGCGCTGCCGCCCAGACGGGCACCCTTGGTGGGCTTCGGCATGTTGTCTCTCCTGTGTGTCTGCCCCGGCCGTATCAGGTACCGGAGTCAGTATCCGAGCGGGCGGGTTTGCCCGTCGGAGACCCCGCGCCCGAAGGGGCGCGGGGAACTGCGCGACCAGCCACGGCGGGTCCGCAGCCGAAGACCGACCCGGCGAGGCAGCGCCCTGAGACGGCCGCCCCGCCGGAGGCGATCAGTACTGCTCGGTCTCGACGAACCCGGCGTCCGCGTCGTCGTCCGCGCCGAACGCGTCCGCCGCGGCGGTGGGGTCGAATCCGGGCGGGCTGTCCTTCAGGGCCAGGCCCATGCCGGCCAGCTTCGCCTTGACCTCGTCGATGGACTTCGCACCGAAGTTGCGGATGTCCAGCAGGTCGGCCTCGGAACGGGCGACGAGCTCACCCACGGAGTGGATGCCCTCGCGCTTGAGGCAGTTGTAGGAGCGGACCGTGAGCTCCAGCTCCTCGATCGGCAGCGCGAGGTCGGCGGCCAGGGCGGCGTCCGTCGGGGACGGGCCCATGTCGATGCCCTCGGCGTCGATGTTGAGCTCGCGGGCCAGACCGAACAGCTCGACCAGGGTCTTGCCGGCCGACGCCATGGCGTCACGCGGACGCATGGCCTGCTTGGTCTCGACGTCGACGATCAGCTTGTCGAAGTCGGTGCGCTGCTCGACACGCGTGGCCTCGACCTTGTACGTGACCTTCAGCACGGGGCTGTAGATGGAGTCGACCGGGATACGGCCGATCTCCTGGCCCACCTGCTTGTTCTGCACGGCGGAGACGTAACCGCGGCCGCGCTCGACCGTCAGCTCCATCTCCAGCTTGCCCTTGCCGTTGAGCGTGGCGAGGACCAGGTCGGGGTTGTGCACCTCGACACCGGCCGGGGGCGCGATGTCGGCGGCGGTGACCAGACCCGGGCCCTGCTTGCGCAGGTACATCACGACCGGCTCGTCGTGCTCCGAGGAGACGACCAGCTGCTTGATGTTGAGGATCAGGTCGGTGACGTCCTCCTTGACGCCCGGCACGGTGGTGAACTCGTGCAGCACGCCGTCGATCCGGATCGACGTGACCGCCGCACCGGGGATCGAGGACAGGAGGGTCCGGCGGAGGGAGTTGCCGAGGGTGTAGCCGAAGCCCGGCTCCAGCGGCTCGATCACGAACCGGGAGCGGAACTCGTCGACGACCTCTTCGGTCAACGAGGGACGCTGAGCGATCAGCATGTGTGGAGATCCTTCATTCGTGGACGCCCGCTATTTGACGCCCGACGGAAACCGCGCCCGTGAAAAACGCGGGTACTGCAAGGGTACGGGCGATACGGCGCTTTCACAGTGCCGTACCGCCCGGTCCCGAAGCCGTGAAGCGGCGAGCGTCAGACGCGGCGGCGCTTCGGCGGACGGCAGCCGTGCTGCGACAATGCGGGGGACGACCCCCGCACCCCCAGCAGCAGGCCCGCCCGCCGCGCCGCAGCGTCAGACGCGGCGGCGCTTCGGCGGACGGCAGCCGTTGTGCGGGGTCGGGGTGACGTCCTGGATGGAGCCGACCTCGAGACCCGTCGCCTGCAGGGAGCGGATCGCGGTCTCACGACCGGAGCCCGGGCCCTTGACGAACACGTCGACCTTGCGCATGCCGTGCTCCTGAGCGCGGCGGGCAGCCGACTCGGCGGCCATCTGCGCGGCGAACGGCGTGGACTTCCGGGAGCCCTTGAAGCCGACGTGGCCGGCGGAGGCCCAGGAGATCACGTTGCCCGACGGGTCCGTGATGGAGACGATCGTGTTGTTGAACGTGCTCTTGATGTGCGCGTGGCCGTGAGCGACGTTCTTCTTTTCCTTGCGGCGCACCTTCTTGGCAGCGCCCTGACGACCCTTGGGGGGCATCTATTACTCCTACGGGGGAGGTGGTCGGTCCTGCAGCGAAGACCGTGGACAGGCGTCCGCTGAGGACTACTTCTTGCCCGGCTTCTTCTTGCCGGCGATGGCGCGACGCGGGCCCTTGCGGGTACGGGCGTTCGTGCTGGTGCGCTGACCGCGGACGGGCAGACCACGACGGTGACGGAGACCCTGGTAGCAGCCGATCTCGACCTTGCGGCGGATGTCGGCCTGGATCTCGCGACGGAGGTCACCCTCGGTCTTGATGTTGTTGTCGACGTACTCACGAATCGCGACGAGCTGCTCCTCGGAGAGGTCGCGAACGCGGGTGTTCGGGTCGATGCCGGTCTCGGCCAGCGTCTGCTGGGAGAGCGTCCGGCCGATGCCGAACACGTAGGTCAGGGCGACCTCCACGCGCTTTTCGCGCGGGATGTCAACACCGGAAACGCGTGCCATTCAATGGCTCCAGTTGATCTTCGGAGGTCTTCCGCAGCACCGTCTCCCGGCCGCCGTATCAGGTACGAACCGGGTCCCCGGCCTCCGAACCGGGGGTGTCGGGCGATCGCTCGCCCGGGTCCTGCGTATGAACAATTCAGCTCGCGTCGCGCGAATCCCTGCGATGTCGATGCAGAGGGATCGGTCGATCGTGCGTCAGCCCTGGCGCTGCTTGTGGCGCGGGTTCTCGCAGATGACCATGACCCGACCGTGACGGCGGATCACCCTGCACTTGTCGCAGATCTTCTTGACGCTCGGCTTGACCTTCATGGGATTGAGGTTCTCCGGGTCAGTGCCACCACCCCGCCGAGGCGGAGTGCGGGCAAGATCTACTTGTACCGGTAGACGATCCGGCCACGCGTCAGGTCGTACGGAGACAGCTCCACCACGACCCGGTCGTCAGGGAGGATGCGGATGTAGTGCATACGCATCTTGCCGCTGATGTGTGCCAGGACCTGGTGG
Source organism: Streptomyces sp. NPDC031340 (assembly GCF_055569945.1). Classification (NCBI taxonomy): domain Bacteria; kingdom Bacillati; phylum Actinomycetota; class Actinomycetes; order Kitasatosporales; family Streptomycetaceae; genus Streptomyces; species Streptomyces sp. NPDC031340. The sequence goes on along the minus strand of NZ_JBVIIE010000025.1, from coordinate 80,540 downwards.
CCGTTCTGGAGCTCGACCTTGAACATGGCGTTCGGAAGAGACTCGACGACAGTGCCCTCGATCTCGATGGCACCTTGCTTCTTGGCCACGCTTCGCCCTTCGAATCGACTACCTTGATCGACTCCCTCGCGTCCCTTACGGGCGCATGCGGACATGCGGGTGCACGAGAGCCGACGAGTCAGTCTACGTCAGCGCACCCGGAAAGACGAATCGAGGAAGTCTGCCCCGGACGAAGATCATTAAGCGAGCGGGTCCGGAGCGGCCGTGACGCCGTGCTCCGCGAGCTTGGCCCGGCCGCCGTCCGGGGCCGTCAGGACCAGCGGGCCCTGCTCCGTCAGGGCCACCGAGTGCTCCCAGTGGGAGGACCAGGTGCCGTCCGTGGTGATGACCGTCCAGTCGTCGTCCAGGACCTGCGTCTTCGGGGTGCCCAGGGAGACCATCGGCTCGATGGCGAGGCAGAGGCCGGGCACCAGCTTGGGGCCCTTGCCGCGGCGCCGGTCGACGTAGTTCAGCAGGTGCGGGTCCATGTGCATCTCGGTGCCGATGCCGTGGCCGCCGTAGTCCTCGATGATGCCGTAGCGGCCGCCGCCGGGCTTGGGCTGACGGCGGATGTACGTCTCGACGGCGCGGGAGATGTCGACGAGCCGGTTGCCGAGCTTCATCGCGGCGATGCCGGCCCACATCGACTCCTCCGTCACCCGGGAGAGCTCGATCAGCTCCGGGGCGTGACCGGAGCCCACGAAGGCCGTGTACGCGGCGTCGCCGTGCCAGCCGTCGACGATGGCGCCGCAGTCGATGGAGATGATGTCGCCGTCCTTGAGGACGACCTCGTCGGACGGGATGCCGTGGACGACGACCTCGTTGACCGAGGTGCAGATCGTCGCCGGGAAGCCGCCGTAGCCGAGGAAGTTCGGCTTGGCGTTGTGCTCGGCGAGCACCTTGCGCGCCACCAGGTCCAGGTCCCTGGTGGTGGCCCCGGGTACGGCGGCCTCGCGGGTGGCCGCGTGGATGGCGGCGACGACCAGCCCCGCCTCACGCATCTTGGCGATCTGCTCGGCGGTCTTGATCTGCACCATGGGGCCCTGCGCTCTCCGTCACTCGCGTCATCCGGTTACTGCACAACAGTACGGCCGTGACGCCCATCCGGGTGCCACGGCCGTACCGGACCGACGACTACTTGCCGTCGTCCTCGCGCTTGAGCGCCTCCAGGGCGCGCTGCGTGATCTCCTCGACCGGGCCGAGGGACGAGATCGTGACGACCAGTCCCTGGGCCTTGTAGTAGTCGATGATCGGCTCGGTCTGCGTGTGGTAGACCTCGAGCCGCTTGCGGACCGTCCCCTCGGAGTCGTCGTCACGCTGGTACAGCTCGCCGCCGCAGACGTCGCAGACGCCTTCCTGCTTCGGCTTGCTGTACGTCACGTGGAAGACGTGGGAGGAGTCGTTGCGGCAGATGCGCCGGCCGGCGATCCGCTTGACGACCTCTTCCTCGGAGACTTCCAGGTCGAGAACCGCGTCCAGCTTGATGGCTTCGGTGGTCAGCAGCTCGTCGAGCGCCTCGGCCTGCGAGACGTTGCGCGGGAAACCGTCGAGCAGGAAGCCGCCCTCGGCGTCCGGCTGCTCCATCCGGTCCTTTGCCATCGCGATCGTGACCTCGTCGGGAACGAGGTTGCCGGCGTCCATGTAGGACTTGGCGAGCTTGCCCAGCTCGGTCTGCTGGCTGATGTTGGCCCGGAACAGGTCGCCCGTGGAGATGTGCGGGACGCGCAGCTTCGCGGCGAGGCGCGTGGCCTGCGTGCCCTTTCCGGCACCCGGCGGCCCGACGAGGACGATTCGCATCAGCGGAGGAACCCTTCGTAATTGCGCTGCTGGAGCTGGCTCTCGATCTGCTTCACCGTCTCGAGACCCACACCCACGATGATCAGGATGCTGGTCCCGCCGAAGGGGAAGTTCTGGTTCGCCCCAAACCCAACCAACGCCATCGTCGGCACGAGAGCGATCAGACCCAAGTACAGCGAACCCGGCCAGGTGATCCGGTTGAGTACGTAGCTCAGATACTCAGCGGTCGGTCGGCCAGCCCGGATGCCCGGGATGAAACCACCATACTTCTTCATGTTGTCGGCGACTTCTTCGGGGTTGAACGAGATCGCCACATAGAAGAACGCGAAGAAAACGATGAGCAAGAAGTACGAAGTGATGTAAATCGGGTGATCGCCCTTGGTCAGGTTCTGCTCGACCCAGGTCTTCCAGCCCGACGTGCCGCCGGAGAACTGGGCGACCAGCGCCGGAATGTAAAGCAGCGACGACGCGAAGATGACAGGGATCACACCCGCCTGGTTGACCTTCAGCGGAATGTAGGTCGACGTCCCGCCGTAGGAACGGCGGCCGATCATGCGCTTGGCGTACTGCACCGGGATCCGGCGCTGGGCCTGCTCGACGAAGACGACCAGACCGACCATGACCAGGCCGACGAGGATGACGGTGCCGAACTCGATCCAGCCGCCCGCCAGGGTGCCCGTCTTCTTGATGGCCCACAGGGCCGAGGGGAAGGTGGCGGCGATCGAGATGAACATCAGGATCGACATGCCGTTGCCGATGCCGCGGTCGGTGATCAGCTCACCGAGCCACATGACGACGGCCGTACCGGCGGTCATGCAGATCACCATGGTGATGGTGGTGAAGATCGCCTGGTCGGGGACGATGCTCGACGCGACGGTGCAGCCGCTGAAGAGGGCGCCGCTGCGGGCGGTGGCCACCAGGCCGGTGCCCTGCAGGATGGCCAGCGCCACCGTCAGGTAACGGGTGTACTGGGTGATCTTCGCCGTGCCGGCCTGACCCTCCTTCTTGAGGGCCTCCAGACGCGGGATCACCACGGTCAGCAGCTGCAGGATGATGCTCGCCGTGATGTACGGCATGATGCCCAGCGCGAAGACCGTGATCTGCAGCAGCGCGCCGCCGCTGAACATGTTGACCAGGCCGAAGAGGCCCTGGTTGCCGGAGGCCTCGTCCACGCACTGCTGGACGGCCGTGTAGTTGACGCCGGGGATCGGGATGTGGGTACCGACCCGGTAGACCACGATGATGCCGAGCGTGAAGAGCAGCTTCTTGCGCAGGTCGGGCGTCTTGAACGCCCGGGCGAACGCGGTGAGCACGGTGCCTCCTGCGACCCCCGCGCAACAGCGTCAAGGGTGACGGTCTTGAGGTTCGACGAATAAGGAAGTGAACAGTGCAGGCCACCTTACCGGCGACACTGCCCCCCTTGGAACGACCAACCGGGGATACCTCATTGTGAGGTACCCCCGGTCGGGACTTGCTTACGTCATCGAGACGTCCGAACGGACTCAGACGAGCTCGGTGACGGTGCCGCCGGCAGCGGTGATCTTCTCCTTGGCGGAGCCGGAGACGGCGTCCACCGTCACCTGCAGCGCCACCGAGATCTCACCCTGGCCGAGGACCTTGACGAGGCTGTTCTTGCGAACGGCGCCCTTGGCCACCAGGGACTCGACCGTGACCTCGCCACCCTCGGGGTAGAGCGCGGCCAGCTTGTCGAGGTTGACGACCTGGTACTCGGTCTTGAACGGGTTCTTGAAGCCCTTCAGCTTCGGGAGGCGCATGTGCAGCGGCATCTGGCCGCCCTCGAAGCGCTCCGGAACCTGGTAACGGGCCTTCGTGCCCTTGGTACCACGACCGGCCGTCTTACCCTTCGACGCCTCACCACGACCGACACGGGTCTTGGCGGTCTTGGCGCCCGGGGCGGGACGGAGGTTGTGGATCTTGAGCGGGTTCTGCTCCGCCATGATCAGTCGACCTCCTCGACCGTCACGAGGTGGCGGACGGTGTGCACCATGCCGCGGAACTCGGGGCGGTCCTCCTTGACGACCTGCGTGTTGATGCCCTTGAGACCAAGGGAGCGCAGGGTGTCACGGTGGTTCTGCTTGCTGCCGATGTAGGACTTGACCTGCGTGATCTTGAGCTGCGCCATGATTACGCACCCGCCCCGGCACGCGCACGCAGCAGAGCCGCGGGAGCGACGTCCTCGAGGGGCAGACCACGGCGGGCCGCGATCTCCTCGGGCCGCTGCAGGCCCTTCAGGGCCTCCACGGTCGCGTGCACGATGTTGATCGCGTTGTCGGAGCCGAGCGACTTCGACAGCACGTCGTGGATACCGGCGCACTCGAGCACGGCACGCACCGGGCCACCGGCGATAACACCGGTACCGGGCGACGCGGGCTTGAGCAGCACGACACCGGCCGCCTTCTCACCCTGGATGGGGTGCGGGATGGTGCCCTGGATCCGGGGGACCTTGAAGAAGTGCTTCTTGGCCTCCTCCACACCCTTGGCGATGGCGGCCGGCACCTCCTTGGCCTTGCCGTAACCGACACCCACGGTGCCGTCACCGTCGCCCACCACGACCAGCGCGGTGAAGCTGAAGCGACGACCACCCTTCACAACCTTGGCGACGCGGTTGATCGCGACGACGCGCTCAACGTACGCGGTCTTCTCGGCGGCAGCAGCGCCGCCGTCACGGCCCTTCCGGTCCCGCCGCTCGCCGCCACCGGCACCGCTTCCGCGGCGCTGGGGTCCAGCCATTGGATTACCTCTCTCTTTCCGCTAGCTACAAGCGGCTCAGAACTTGAGCCCGGCCTCGCGGGCGGCGTCCGCCAGGGCGGCGATGCGCCCGGCGTACTGGTTGCCACCACGGTCGAACACGACGGCCTCGACACCGGCGGCCTTGGCACGCTCGGCGACCAGGGCGCCGACCTGCTTGGCCTGCGCGGACTTGTCGCCCTCGCCACCGCGGATCGAAGCGTCCAGGGTGGACGCCGACGCCAGGGTGTGGCCCTTCAGGTCGTCGATCACCTGCGCCACGATGTGGCGGTTGGAGCGGGTCACGACCAGACGGGGACGCTCCGCCGTACCGGAGACCTTCTTGCGGATCCGGATGTGGCGGCGCTTGATCGCGGCGCGCTTGTAGGCGTCGCCCTTGAGGATCTTCTGCCCGTATGCCATGGCTTACTTACCCGCCTTTCCGACCTTGCGGCGGATGACTTCGCCCTCGTACTTGACGCCCTTGGCCTTGTACGGGTCAGGCTTGCGCAGCTTGCGGATGTTGGCCGCAACCTCGCCGACCTTCTGCTTGTCGATGCCCTCGACCTGGAAGCGGGTCGGGGTCTCCACCTTGAAGGTGATGCCCTCGGGCGCCTCGACCGTGATCGGGTGGCTGTAGCCGAGCGCGAACTCGAGGTTCGAGCCCTTGGCGGTCACGCGGTAACCGACACCGCTGATCTCGAGCTTCTTCACGTAACCCTGGGTCACGCCGGTGATCATGTTCGCCACCAGCGTGCGGGAGAGGCCGTGCAGGGCCTTGCTCTGACGCTCGTCGTTGGGGCGGGTCACCTGCAGGGTGCCGTCCTCGCCCTTGGCGATCTCGATCGGCGCCACGACGGTGTGGGTCAGTTCGCCCTTGGGGCCCTTGACCGAGACCGTACGGCCGTCGATGGTGACGTCCACGCCGGCGGGAACCGCGATGGGGAGCTTGCCGATGCGCGACATAGCTGTTTCCTCCGTTCCCTTCCGCTACCAGACGTAGGCGAGGACTTCCCCACCCACGCCCTTCTTGCCGGCCTGCTTGTCGGTGAGGAGCCCGTGCGACGTGGAGATGATCGCCACGCCCAGGCCGCCGAGCACCTTCGGCAGGTTGGTGGACTTCGCGTACACCCGGAGACCGGGCTTGGAGATCCGCTTGATGCCCGCGATGGAGCGCTCACGGTTGGGGCCGAACTTCAGCTCGAGGACGAGGTTCTTGCCGACCTCGGCGTCCTCGACCTTCCAGCCCGTGATGAAGCCCTCCTGCTGGAGGATCTCCGCGATGTGGGACTTGATCTTGGAGTGCGGCATCGACACCGAGTCGTGGTACGCCGAGTTCGCATTCCGCAGACGAGTCAACATGTCTGCGATCGGATCAGTCATGGTCATGAATTGGCCTGTGGCCTTTCTCGCCGGGGTTTCCTATATGCGCCATCCCTCTCCCCGTACATGGACGGGACGGGTGCGGCGCGGGGACCTACGGCGTAGTAAGCAATCGTTGGCGGACACTGTCCGCGGGCGTTCAGGGCGGCAGAGGCCCAACCCTCCTAGCCTACGGCATAGAAGGCCGGGCCCCTGCCGACCCGGTTGCTTACCGAGAGGTCCAGGAATCCCTATTTACAGGGATTACCAGGAGCTCTTGGTCACGCCCGGCAGCTCGCCGCGGTGAGCCATCTCACGAAGGCACACGCGGCAGAGGCCGAACTTGCGGTACACGGAGTGCGGACGGCCGCAGCGCTGGCAGCGGGTGTAGCCGCGCACACCGAACTTGGGCTTACGGGCAGCCTTCGCGATGAGAGCCTTCTTCGCCATCTCGCTCACGCCTCCTTGAAGGGGAAGCCGAGGTGACGGAGGAGCGCGCGGCCCTCAGCGTCGTTGGTCGCCGTGGTGACCACGGTGATGTCCATACCCCGGACGCGGTCGATCTTGTCCTGGTCGATCTCGTGGAACATGACCTGCTCCGTGAGACCGAAGGTGTAGTTGCCACGGCCGTCGAACTGCTTGGGGGACAGGCCGCGGAAGTCGCGGATGCGCGGCAGCGCGAGCGACAGGGTGCGGTCCAGGAACTCCCACATGCGGTCGCCACGGAGCGTGACGTGGGCACCGATCGGCTGGCCCTCACGCAGCTTGAACTGCGCGATGGACTTGCGGGCCTTGGTGACGGCCGGCTTCTGACCGGTGATCGTGGTGAGGTCGCGGATGGCGCCCTCGATCAGCTTGGAGTCGCGGGCGGCGTCGCCCACACCCATGTTGACCACGATCTTGACGAGGCCGGGGATCTGCATGACGTTCTCGTACTTGAACTCGTCACGCAGCTTGCCCGCGATCTCCTCGCGGTACTTCGTCTTCAGACGCGGAGTGGTGGTGGTAGCCATCAGATGTCCTCACCCGTCCGCTTGGCAACGCGGATCTTGTTGCCCTCGTCGTCGAAGCGGTAGCCGACACGCGTGACGACCTTCTGGCCGTCCTTCTCAACGACCAGCTGGACGTTGGAGACGTGGATCGGCGCCTCGGTCGTGACGATGCCGCCGGCCTGGGAACCGCGAGCGGTCGGACCGGCCTTCGTGTGCTTCTTGACCCGGTTGACACCCTCGACCAGGACGCGGTCCTCGCGCGGGTAAGCGGCAATGACCTTGCCCTGCTTGCCCTTGTCCTTGCCGGTGATGACCTGGACCAGGTCGCCCTTCTTGATCTTCATGCTTACAGCACCTCCGGAGCCAGCGAGATGATCTTCATGAACTTCTTCTCGCGCAGCTCACGCCCGACCGGGCCGAAGATGCGGGTGCCGCGAGGGTCGCCGTCGTTCTTCAGAATGACGGCGGCGTTCTCGTCGAAGCGGATGTACGAGCCGTCCGGACGGCGGCGCTCCTTGACGGTGCGAACGATGACCGCCTTGACGACGTCACCCTTCTTCACGTTGCCACCGGGGATCGCGTCCTTGACGGTGGCGACGATGACGTCACCGATGCCCGCGTAGCGGCGACCGGAGCCACCGAGCACACGGATGCAAAGGATCTCCTTCGCACCAGTGTTGTCGGCGACACGCAGTCGCGACTCCTGCTGGATCACGTCTATCTCCTGAATGTCTGCCGGTTCCCCGGGGGCCGCTCGGTGAGCGGCCCCCGGAGCCTGGCGGAACTGTCCTGCGAGGGGTGCCCCGCAGGAGAATGCTGCAACTTGCGGAATCCCCTACGGGGATTACTTGGCCTTCTCGAGGATCTCGACGACGCGCCAGCGCTTCGTCGCGGACAGCGGCCGGGTCTCCATGAGGAGGACGCGGTCGCCGACACCCGCGGCGTTCTGCTCGTCGTGGGCCTTGAGCTTGTTCGTACGGCGGATGACCTTGCCGTACAGCGCGTGCTTGACACGGTCCTCGACGGCGACGACGACGGTCTTGTCCATCTTGTCGCTGACGACGAGACCCTCACGGGTCTTGCGGAAGCCGCGGGCCTCTGCAGTCTGCTCAGTCACGTTGCTCTCACTCATCAGGCGCTCTCCACCGTCTCGATGCCCAGCTCGCGCTCACGCATCAGGGTGTAGATCCGCGCGATGTCCTTGCGGACGGCCTTCAGCCGACCGTGGTTCTCGAGCTGACCGGTCGCCGCCTGGAAGCGGAGGTTGAACAGCTCTTCCTTGGCCTCGCGGAGCTTCGCCAGAAGCTCCTCGTTGCCCAGCTCGCGCAGCTCGGACGCCTTGGTACCGGCCGACATCACGCTTCACCTGCCTCGCGCTTGACGATCCGGCACTTCATCGGCAGCTTGTGGGCCGCACGGGTCAGCGCCTCACGGGCGATCTTCTCGTTGGGGTACGACAGCTCGAACATCACACGTCCGGGCTTGACGTTGGCGATCCACCACTCCGGCGAACCCTTACCGGAACCCATGCGGGTCTCGGCCGGCTTCTTGGTGAGGGGACGGTCCGGGTAGATGTTGATCCAGACCTTGCCGCCACGCTTGATGTGACGCGTCATGGCGATACGAGCGGCCTCGATCTGACGGTTCGTCACGTACGCCGGGGTCAGCGCCTGGATACCGTACTCGCCGAACGCAACAGTCGTGCCGCCCTTGGCAGCGCCGCTGCGTCCCGGGTGGTGCTGCTTGCGGTGCTTGACCCTACGGGGGATCAGCATGACGGTCAGGCCTCCGTTCCGGTGCTCTCAGCCGGAGCGGCGGCGGGAGCCTCGGCCTTGGGGGCCTCGGCGCCGGCAGCCTGCTGCGGCTTGCGACCGCGCCGCTCGCCACCGCGGCCACCACGGGCCGGGCGGTCGGCGCCACCGCGGGCCGGGCGGTTACCCGCACGGGCGGCAGCGTTCTCGGCGCGAACCTCGGCGATGTTCTTGACGTCGCCCTTGTAGATCCAGACCTTCACACCGATGCGGCCGAAGGTCGTCTTGGCCTCGAAGAAGCCGTAGTCGACGTTCGCGCGGAGCGTGTGCAGGGGCACACGGCCCTCGCGGTAGAACTCCGAGCGGGACATCTCGGCGCCGCCGAGACGGCCACCGCACTGGATCTTGATGCCCTTGGCGCCGGCCTTCATCGCCGACTGCATGCTCTTGCGCATGGCACGGCGGAAGGAGACGCGGGAGGAGAGCTGCTCGGCGACGGCCTGGGCGACCAGCTGGGCGTCGGTCTCGGGGTTCTTGACCTCGAGGATGTTCAGCTGGACCTGCTTGCCGGTGAGCTTCTCGAGGTCGCCGCGGATGCGGTCGGCCTCGGCGCCGCGGCGGCCGATGACGATGCCCGGACGAGCGGTGTGGATGTCCACCCGCACGCGGTCACGGGTGCGCTCGATCTCGACCTTGGAGATGCCGGCGCGCTCCATGCCGGACGTCATCATCCGACGGATGGCGACGTCTTCCTTGACGTAGTCCTTGTACAGCTTGTCGGCGTACCAACGGGACTTGAAGTCCGTGGTGACACCGAGCCGGAACCCATGCGGGTTTACCTTCTGGCCCATTACCGGGTTCCTTCCTTGCTGCTGACGACCACGGTGATGTGGCTGGTCCGCTTGCGGATCCGGTAGGCACGGCCCTGGGCGCGCGGACGGAACCGCTTCAGGGTCGGGCCCTCGTCGACGTAGGCCTCGGAGACGAAGAGGCTGTCGGCGTCGGTGTGGTCGTAGTTGTGCGCGGCGTTGGCGATGGCGCTGTCCAGCACCTTGCCGACCGGAACCGAGGCTGCCTGCGGAGCGAATCGCAGAACAGCCTGGGCCTCCGTGGCGTTCATGCCACGGATGAGGTCCACCACACGGCGGGCCTTCATGGGCGTGACGCGGATGTACCGCGCCTGGGCCCTGGCTTCCATGGTTGTCCCTTCAGAGTTACTTACGTGTCTGAATGCGATCCGCTACTAGCGGCGCTTCGACTTCCGGTCTTCCTTGACGTGGCCCCGGAAGGTGCGGGTCGGCGAGAACTCGCCGAGCTTGTGGCCGACCATCGACTCGGTGACGAACACCGGGATGTGGGTCTTGCCGTTGTGCACCGCCAGAGTGTGGCCGAGCATGGCCGGGACGATCATCGAGCGGCGGGACCAGGTCTTGATGACGTTCTTGGTGCCGGCTTCGTTTTGGGCGTCCACCTTCTTCATCAGGTGGTCGTCGACGAAGGGCCCCTTCTTCAAGCTACGAGGCATCTCAACCCGTCCTTAGCGCTTCTTGTTCGTCTTGCGGCGGCGGACGATGTACTTGTTGCTCGCCTTCTTGGGAGCACGAGTACGACCTTCCTTCTGACCCCAGGGGCTGACCGGGTGGCGACCACCGGAGGTCTTGCCCTCACCACCACCGTGGGGGTGGTCAACCGGGTTCATCGCCACACCGCGAACGGTCGGGCGGACGCCCAGCCAGCGCTTACGGCCGGCCTTGCCCCAGTTGATGTTGCTCTGCTCGGCGTTGCCGACCTCGCCGACCGTGGCGCGGCAGCGCTGGTCGACCAGGCGGATCTCACCGGACGGCATGCGGAGGTGGGCCATCGAGCCCTCCTTCGCGAGCAGCTGCACGGAGGCACCGGCGGAGCGGGCGAACTTGGCGCCACCGCCCGGACGAAGCTCCACGGAGTGGATCGTCGTACCGACCGGGATGTTGCGCAGCGCCAGGTTGTTGCCGGGCTTGATGTCGGCGCCGGGGCCGTTCTCGATCCGGTCGCCCTGGCTCAGGCCCTTGGGGGCCAGGATGTAGCGCTTCTCGCCGTCCGCGTAGTGCAGGAGCGCGATGCGCGCGGTGCGGTTGGGGTCGTACTCGATGTGCGCGACCTTCGCCGGCACGCCGTCCTTGTCGTGACGACGGAAGTCGATCAGACGGTAGGCGCGCTTGTGTCCGCCACCCTGGTGGCGAACGGTCACACGACCGGCGTTGTTACGGCCGCCCTTGCTGTGCAGCGGGCGAACCAGCGACTTCTCCGGCGTGGACCGCGTGACCTCGACGAAGTCGGCGACGCTGGCGCCACGACGGCCCGGCGTAGTCGGCTTGTACTTGCGGATTCCCATTTCTCAGTCCTCGTCCGATATCGGACGATCCGACCCGCTTACGCGGTCGGACCGCCGAAGATGTCGATACGGTCGCCCTCGGCGAGGGTCACGATCGCGCGCTTGGTGGCGGCACGCTGGCCGAAACCCGTGCGGGTCCGCTTGCGCTTGCCGGCGCGGTTGATCGTGTTGACCCCGGTGACCTTGACGTCGAAGACCGCCTGGACGGCCTCCTTGATCTGGGTCTTGTTGGCCCGCGGGTCGACGATGAACGTGTACTTGTTCTCGTCGAGGAGCGCGTAGCTCTTCTCGGAGACGACCGGCTTCAGCAGCACGTCACGGGGGTCCGTGTACGACTTGCTCAGCGGCGTCTCGACGGTGTTCTTGCCCTCGGCGGCGTGGCGACGCGCCTTGGCGACGCGCGCGGCCTTGGCGGCCTTGGCGGCCTTCGAGGCAATGGCGGGGTGACGGATGGCCATCAGACCTCGCTCCCTTCGGTGTCGTTGGCCTTGTTCGGGCCGGCGACGAAGGACTCGAAAGCGGCCTGGGTGAAGACCACGTCGTCCGAGACGAGAACGTCGTACGTGTTCAGCTGGCCCGGCTCCAGGATGTGGACCTGGGGCAGGTTGCGGGCGGACAGCCACGCGGCCTCGTCGGCGCGGTCGACGACCAGGAGCAGGTTCTTGCGCTCGCTGATCTTGCCGAACAGGCTCTTCGCGGCCTTGGTGCTGGGGCTGTCGCCCTCGACCACGCCGGAGACGACGTGGATGCGGTTGTGACGCGCCCGGTCGGTGAGGGCGTGGCGCAGGGCCGCGGCCTTCATCTTCTTCGGGGTGCGCTGCGAGTAGTCACGCGGCTGCGGGCCGTGGACGACGCCACCGCCGGCGAACTGCGGGGCGCGGGTCGAACCCTGACGGGCGCGACCGGTGCCCTTCTGGCGGTACGGCTTCTTGCCGCCGCCGCGGACCTCGCCACGCGTCTTGGTCTTGTGGGTGCCCTGGCGGGCAGCGGCCAGCTGCGCGACGACGACCTGGTGGATCAGCGGGATGCTGACCTTCTCAACGCCGAAGATCTCCGCGGGGAGCTCGACGGTACCGGCCTTGTCGCCAGCCGGCGAAAGGATGTCAACAGTGCTCATCGGTTACCTCAGGCCCCCTTGGCCGCGGTGCGGACCAGGACGAGGCCGCCGTTCGGACCGGGAACCGCGCCCTTGATGAGCAGCAGACCCTTCTCCGCGTCAACGGCGTGGACGGTCAGGTTCTGGGTGGTGACCCGCTCGTTGCCCATGCGACCCGCCATGCGGAGGCCCTTGAACACGCGGCCCGGGGTGGCGCAGCCACCGATGGAGCCGGGCGAGCGGTGCTTGCGCTGGGTGCCGTGACCGGCGCCGAGGCCCTTGAAGTTGTGGCGCTTCATGACACCGGCGAAGCCCTTGCCCTTGCTCTTGCCGGTGACGTCGACCTTCACGCCGGCCTCGAACACCTCGGCGGTGATCTCCTGGCCGAGGGTGTACTCGCTGGCGTCAGCGGTACGGATCTCGACGAGGTGACGGCGCGGGGTGACGTCGGCCTTGGCGAAGTGGCCCTTGAGGGGCTTGTTCACCTTGCGCGGGTCGATCTCGCCGAAGGCGATCTGGACCGACTCGTAGCCGTCGGTGTCGTTCGTACGGACCTGGGTGACGACGTTGGGCCCGGCCTTGACGACGGTGACCGGAACAACACGGTTGTTCTCGTCCCACACCTGCGTCATACCGAGCTTCTCGCCCAGGATGCCCTTGATCTGCTTAGCCATCTCTCAGATCACCGCGCCTCAGAGCTTGATCTCGATGTCGACACCGGCCGGGAGGTCGAGTCGCATCAGAGAGTCAACGGTCTTGGGGGTCGGGTCGAGGATGTCGATCAGGCGCTTGTGCGTACGCATCTCGAAGTGCTCGCGCGAGTCCTTGTACTTGTGCGGCGACTTGATGACGCAGTACACGTTCTTCTCAGTGGGCAGCGGCACCGGGCCCGCGACCGACGCACCAGTACGCGTCACCGTCTCGACGATCTTCTTCGCCGAGGAGTCGATGACCTCGTGGTCGTAGGCCTTGAGCCGGATGCGGATCTTCTGTCCCGCCATGGCTACTCAGTAGTCCTGTCTCTTCTTACGCTCTGGAACTCGGTGTCACTCCACCTTCGTCTCCGACCCACGCGGTCGGGCGTGTCGCGCTCCCGCTGACAAAGATGTCCCTTGTTCGAACATCCCTGCGGGGAATGCACACGGCCCTTCCGGAACCGCAAGCCGGGGACGAAAGTCCACCGGGCGCCTGGCCGGTGCCGCGCTGACACTTCCCGGAAGATTCCCGTACGTCCGCCCCAGCGCTGCCTGACGGCAGTTAGGGCGACGAGTACTGTGGGACTCGCTTCCGGTCCCCCCGGCGGGAGGCGCGCAGCATCAACACTCGACCGAGCAACTCGGACAGTCTGCCATATGGGGCAGGGTGCTGGCCAATCGAGCCGGAGAGAATACCCGCAGGGTGACGCAGGTCAAACCCGCACCCTCCGCGCAGCCCGGGTCCCGTTCATGTTCGTGAATATGAATCACGTACACGCATCTTGACGCGTCCATCGCAAGCGCTCTACGTTCCCATGCAGACCCTGAGAAAGCGCTTTCTCCTGCACGGCCCCCCTGGTCACGGACGAACCGGAGGCACCACCATGCAAGTGAAGCCCGTCATCGCGTGCGTCAGTCTGCTGGCAGGCGCGCTGGTCGCGCTGTCCGGCGCTCCCGCGCAGGCCGCGAGCACCACGCAGTACGTGTCGCCCAGCGGCACCGCCAGTGCGGCCGGGACGCAGTCCGCCCCGACAACGCTCGCCACCGCGATCAGCCGCATCGCGCCCGGCGGCACCATCTACCTGCGCGGCGGTACCTACAACTACTCCTCGACCGTCACGATCCCGGCCGGCAGCGACGGCACGTCGAGCGCCCGCACCACCCTGAGCTCCTACCCGGGCGAGACCCCGATACTGAACTTCTCGGCGCAGAGCGAGAGTTCGTCCAACCGCGGGCTGCAGCTCAACGCCAACTACTGGCACCTGTACGGCCTCACCGTCGAGCACGCCGGGGACAACGGGATCTACGTCGGCGGCAGCAACAACGTCGTCGAGCGCGTGGTCACCGCCTACAACCGCGACACCGGACTGCAGCTCGGCCGGATCTCCTCCAGCACCCCGAGCTCCCAGTGGCCGTCCAACAACCTGATCGTGAGCTCGGAGTCGCACGACAACGCCGACTCCGGCGGCGAGAACGCCGACGGCTTCGCCGCGAAGCTCACCACCGGCACCGGAAACGTCTTCCGCTACGACGTCGCCCACAACAACATCGACGACGGCTGGGACCTGTACACCAAGACCGACACCGGAGCCATCGGCCCGGTGACGATCGAGTACTCCCTCTCCTACAACAACGGCACCCTCACCGACGGCACCCAGAACACCAACGGCGACCGCAACGGCTACAAGCTCGGCGGCTCGGACATCGCCGTCAACCACACGGTCCGGCACAACATCGCCTACAACAACGGCCATCACGGGTTCACGTACAACAGCAACCCCGGCACGATGGCGATCTCGAACAACGCCAGCATCGACAACGTCCAGCGCAACTTCTCGTTCGACGCCGGCACCTCGGTGTTCCGGACCAACACCTCCTGCCGGTTCAAGGTCAGCGGGTCGAACGACAAGACGGTCGGCGACGCCGACAGCTCCAACCAGTTCTGGACCGGCACCAACGGCTCCCGCTGCTCCTCCTACTCGGGGGCGCTCGGCTGGTCCTTCGCCTCGAACGGCGCCCTCGCCGTCACCTTCGGGGGCAAGGTCGTGAATCCGTAGCACCGGTCTGCTCGACGGGCCAGCTCACGCCGACGCGCCCCGCTCCCGATTCTCATCGGGAGCGGGGCGCGTCACCGGTGTGCGGCCGTGGCAGGGGCGCCGGTCGGCCGCGGTCAGCCGGTGGCGTCGAGCGGGAGCGGGCCGCCCCGCAGCCACTGGGCGCCTTGACGGCTCAGCATGACCCAGTCGCCCTCAGACCTGGGCCGCAGGTCGTCGACGATGATCATTCGCAGCCGTAGCCACGCCACCGCCTCACTGATGGCGCCCAGCGCCTCCGGATCCTTCAGCTGCCGGTAGTCCCGGCGGACCCGGTGCAGCCAGCCGGAGATGTTCGGCGTGCTGCCGCCCGGCCTCATCAGATCACCCACGACACTGCGGGCGAGGGTTTCGAGCGGGAGCGCCATCACCTGCTCGGCCGAGAGCGAGGACAGAGCCGGCGCATTCCCCTGTATGCCTGTCATGGGCACAAGGTAACTCAGAGCGCAGGTGCCAAAGGCGTCATGCGACCAGCAGACGGGCTCCATGGTGTCCCGCAGGCGGTTGACGACCGCCGTTCCGGCCGCGTAGTGCGGCAGGTACAGGGGGTAGGTCAGGCTCCCGGCCGTGGCGGGTCCGCGGGATGACGATCAGCGTCTGCCGCAGGACGAGTCCATGAACGTCCGCGGACCGTGGTGGCGCCGCGGGCCGGTGGATCCGGTCCCGGGTGGCGTGCTGAGGCCTGGGACACTGGCGCCGTGCCTCCGACACCGCAGTCACCAGCACCACTGCAGCCACGACCGCCGATACCCCCGCACCCCATAACGGCCGACCCGCCCGAGGCCATCGCGCGGCCCCTGCTCACCCAGTCCTGGCTCGACCTGACCTTCCTGCACTGGGCGGTGGACCCGGCCGACGTGGCCCGTCTGCTGCCGGCGGGCGCCGTGCCCGACACCCTGGACGGTGTCACGTACGTCGGTCTCGTCGCCTTCCGCATGCACCGCGTGGGCTGGCTCCGCCTCCCGGGCGTCCCCTACCTCGGCACGTTCCCCGAGACCAACGTCCGCCTGTACTCGGTGGACACGCACGGGCGGCGCGGCGTCGTCTTCCGCTCCCTGGACGCCTCGCGCCTGATCCCCGTGGTGGTCGGGCGCCTGGGCTTCCGCATGCCGTACCTCTGGTCCCGGATGGACATCCGGCACGACGGGGACACCGTGACGTACACCAGCTCACGGCGGTGGCCGGGCCCGCGCGGCACCCGGAGCCGTATCACCGTGCGGACGGGCGAGCCGGTCGAGGAGCCCACCGAGCTGGAGCACTTCCTGACCGCCCGCTGGGGCATGCACGGGGCCTTCTTCGGCCGGTCGATGTATCTGCCCAACGCCCATCCGCGCTGGCCGCTGCACCGGGCCGAACTCGTCGAGTGCGACGAGGACCTGGTCATGGCGGCCGGTCTGCCGGCACCGGAGGGGGAACCGGTGAGCGTCCTGTACTCGCCGGGCGTCCCCGCCCGCTTCGGGCGCCCGGCCCGCCCGGCCGGCATCGCCACGCCGTGACCGGTTCTGCGGCGTGTCGTTCTCGTATACGGGATCTCACATGCGGAACGCCGTCCTGGCCTCTTGGTCTTCTCTTCAACATGGAGGTAACGCTTAGGCGCCGACTGCTCGCGGATGCGGGCGGCCGGCATTCCCACGCGCGGCATTGACGCCGAGCGCCCTTCACCGGCTCAGTCCCGGTGTCAGCCGTGCCTGAAAGGGACCTCCGTGACCTCACGCCCCGACCCCAAGACCGCCCTCGAATTCCTGCGCACCGAGATCGAGCGCCGCAACCCGGCGGAGCCCGAGTTCCACCAGGCCGCCCGCGAGGTGCTGGACAGCCTCGGCCGGGTGCTCACGGCCCGCCCCGAGTACGCCGACCCGGGCCTCGTCGAGCGGCTGATCGAGCCGGAGCGGCAGATCATCTTCCGCGTGCCCTGGCAGGACGACCGGGGCCGGGTCCACGTCAACCGCGGCTTCCGCGTCGAGTTCAACAGCGCCCTCGGCCCGTACAAGGGCGGCCTGCGCTTCCACCCGTCCGTGAACCTCGGGATCATCAAGTTCCTCGGCTTCGAGCAGATCTTCAAGAACGCGCTGACCGGCCTCGGCATCGGCGGCGGCAAGGGCGGCAGCGACTTCGACCCGCAGGGGCGCAGCGACGCGGAGGTCATGCGCTTCTGCCAGTCCTTCATGACCGAGCTGTACCGGCACATCGGTGAGTACACCGACATCCCGGCCGGTGACATCGGGGTCGGCGCCCGCGAGATCGGATACCTGTTCGGCCAGTACCGGCGGATCACCAACCGCTGGGAGGGCGGCGTGCTGACCGGCAAGAGCGCCGGCTGGGGCGGCTCGCTGATCCGTCCGGAGGCGACCGGATACGGCAACGTGCTGTTCGCGGAGGCCATGCTGCGCGCCCGCGGTGAGGATCTCGAGGGGCAGACGGCGGTCGTCTCCGGCTCCGGGAACGTCGCGATCTACACCATCCAGAAACTGGTGGCTCTCGGCGCCAACCCGGTGACCTGTTCGGACTCCAGCGGCTACGTGGTGGACGAGAAGGGCATCGACGTGGACCTGCTGCGTCAGGTCAAGGAGGTCGAGCGCGGCCGGGTGAGCGACTACGCCGAGCGTCGCGGCGCCTCCGCGCGGTTCGTCCCCGGCGGGCGGGTCTGGGAGGTCCCGGCGGACCTCGCCCTGCCGTCGGCGACGCAGAACGAGCTGAACGCCGACGACGCCGCCGTGCTCATCCGCAACGGCGTGAAGGCGGTCTCGGAAGGCGCGAACATGCCGACCACCCCGGACGCGGTGCAACTCCTGCAGCGGGCCCAAGTCGCCTTCGGCCCAGGCAAGGCCGCGAACGCGGGCGGGGTCGCGGTGAGCGCCCTCGAGATGACGCAGAACGCGTCACGTACGTCGTGGAAGGCCGAGCAGGTCGAGAACGAACTGGCCCGCATCATGACCGACATCCACACCACCTGCGCCGAGACCGCCGAACGCTACGGCGCCCCCGGCGATTACGTGGCCGGCGCGAACATCGCCGGCTTCGGGCGGGTGGCGGACGCGATGCTGGCACAGGGCGTCATCTGATCCAGGGCCCTGACCCGGGGGCCCTGACCCGGCCGGACGGCTGGGCGCCGGAAGCGGGCGGGGGATGTCCGGTGAGGCCAGGACACTCACCGGTTCCCCGTCCGACGCCGGCAGTCCGGCAGTCCGGCAGGATCACCACGCCGTGACCCGCGTCGCCCGCCTCGGTCATCCCGCGGGCGGGTCACCCCGCGTTCCGCAGCCGCGCGAACGACGTGTCCAGCCCGCGCTTCAGCAGTCTCGCCACCGGGCGCTCCACGAACCGGTGCACCAGCCAGCTCAGCAGCAGGAACCCGGCGATCACCGACGCGACCAGCAGACGGGCGTCCATGGTGTCCCGCAGGCGGTTGATGACCGCCGTACCGGCCGCGTAGTGCAGCAGGTACAGGGGATACGTCAGGCTCCCGGCCGTCGCCAGCCACCTCCAGCGGATCCGGTCCGTCGCGCCGAGCGCGATCGCGGCCATGGCGAGCAGGAACGCCGTGAAGATCAGCACGCTCCCCCGCCAGCCGGAGACGTGCTCGACGTTGTCGATGCGCAGCCCCAGTTCCCGCTGCCCCATCAGCCAGGCCATCGCGAGGATGCCCCACAGCAGCAGGTCCTGGCCGAAGCGGTGCATCAGGTAGAGCGCCAGACCGGCGATGAAGTACCAGGCGCCGCCCGGGTCGGCGGCCAGGGCCAGCAGGTGGAACCTCGACACCGGGGCGAGCATCGCCGCGGCGCCCCACACGCAGCAGAAGACCACGACCCGCCGGTAGGTCAGGCCCATCGCGACGACGACCAGGAACAGCAGGTAGAAGCGGAGCTCCGACCAGAGCGTCCAGTACACCCCGTCGACGTTGGCCACACCCGAACCCGACTGCAGCATCGTCAGGTTGAGGAGTACGTCGCTCAGGGGCAGGCGGTCCCAGACACCGGGGAGGGCCACCAGGACGGCCGTGGTGAACGCTATGGCGAACCAGTAGGCGGGGTACAGCCGGATCACCCGGGAGACGAAGAACTGGCGCGGGGTGCGGCCCCAGCAGGACATGCAGATCACGAAGCCGCTGATGACGAAGAAGATCTCGACGCCGATCCAGCCGTACGAGGCCAGGTGGAACACCTTCGGCATGATGTCGGACGCCGGCCGGTCCCAGACGGCGTTGTGCGGCCGGTCGACGCGGCGGGTGCCGGCGTAGTGGTGCACGGCGACCATCAGGGCGGCGAGCAGGCGGATGCCGTCGACGGCGTACAGGCGGGGGCGCTCGCGCCGGGGCGGGGGCGCGTCGCGGTGCGCCCGCACCGTCCGTAATCGCTGTGTCGGCCGGTCGGCCATCACGGACATCAGCCCTCACCCCTGTCTGCCTCCAGTGCGAACGTCCACGCTAGGACGTCACAACCGGCCCACAGTGGGCGGACAGCAACATTCGGGACGCCTCCGGCGCGGAGTTGACGCAACTCTCGGCGGCCGGTCCCGCGGGGTTCGCCGGGACTTCACCGGACCGCCGTCGGG
Source organism: Streptomyces sp. NPDC031340 (assembly GCF_055569945.1). Lineage (NCBI taxonomy): Bacteria > Bacillati > Actinomycetota > Actinomycetes > Kitasatosporales > Streptomycetaceae > Streptomyces > Streptomyces sp. NPDC031340. The sequence continues at coordinate 61,042 of NZ_JBVIIE010000025.1, read as the reverse complement.
CCTCCGGGCGGGGGCAAGGCGAAGGGGCCCGTACGACCGAAGTCGTACGGGCCCCTTCAGAGACCTACCGGGTCAGCCGAAGATCACTTGTTGATCTTGGTGACCTGGCCGGCGCCCACGGTCCGGCCACCCTCACGGATGGCGAACTTCAGGCCCTCCTCCATGGCGATGGGCTGGATGAGCTCCACCTTCATCTCGGTGTTGTCACCCGGCATGACCATCTCGGTGCCCTCGGGGAGGGTCACCACGCCGGTCACGTCCGTCGTACGGAAGTAGAACTGCGGACGGTAGTTGTTGAAGAACGGCGTGTGGCGGCCACCCTCGTCCTTGGACAGGATGTAGGCCTGCGCCTCGAACTCGGTGTGCGGGGTGACCGAGCCCGGCTTGATGATGACCTGGCCGCGCTCGACGTCCTCGCGCTTGATGCCGCGGAGCAGCAGACCGACGTTCTCACCGGCCTGGCCCTCGTCGAGCAGCTTGCGGAACATCTCGATGCCGGTGACCGTGGTGGTGGTCTTCTCGGTCTTGATGCCGATGATGTCGACGGTCTCGTTGACCTTGAGGACACCACGCTCGATACGGCCGGTGACGACCGTACCGCGACCGGTGATGGTGAAGACGTCCTCGATCGGCATCAGGAACGGCTTGTCGACGTCACGCTCGGGCTCCGGGATGGAGGTGTCGACGGCGTTCATGAGCTCGAGGACCGAGGCGGTCCACTTCTCGTCGCCCTCGAGCGCCTTCAGCGCGGAGACGCGGACGACCGGCAGGTCGTCGCCCGGGAACTCGTACTCGGAGAGGAGCTCACGGACCTCGAGCTCGACGAGCTCCAGGATCTCCTCGTCGTCCACCATGTCGGCCTTGTTCAGGGCGACGACGATGTACGGAACGCCGACCTGGCGGGCCAGGAGCACGTGCTCCTTGGTCTGCGGCATCGGACCGTCGGTCGCGGCGACCACGAGGATCGCGCCGTCCATCTGGGCGGCACCGGTGATCATGTTCTTGATGTAGTCCGCGTGACCCGGGCAGTCGACGTGGGCGTAGTGACGCGCCTCGGTCTGGTACTCGACGTGCGCGATGGAGATGGTGATACCGCGCTGACGCTCCTCGGGCGCCTTGTCGATGTTGTCGAACGGGGTGGCCTCGTTCAGGTCCGGGTACGCGTCGTGCAGCACCTTGGTAATGGCGGCCGTGAGGGTCGTCTTACCGTGGTCGATGTGACCGATGGTGCCGATGTTGACGTGCGGCTTAGTCCGCTCGAACTTCGCCTTCGCCACTGGGGTCCTCCTGGGAGTGGTTCTGGTACGCCTTACTTCATCGGCGCCAGGTGATCTTTGCTGGAAAGCCCGGGCCCTGGGACGCACACCGTCGGATGGGGGTGTCCGTCCCGTGAGGCTCCGGAGTCAAGCCTACGGCGTGTGAACGCGGTGCGTTACTCGCCCTTGGCCTTCGCGATGATCTCCTCGGCGACGTTCCGCGGAACCTCGGCGTAGGAGTCGAACTGCATCGAGTAGCTTGCGCGACCCGACGTCTTGCTGCGGAGGTCTCCGACGTAGCCGAACATCTCCGAGAGGGGCACGAGGCCCTTCACGACGCGGGCACCCGCCCGCTCCTCCATGGCCTGGATCTGGCCACGGCGGGAGTTGATGTCGCCGATGACCTCACCCATGTAGTCCTCGGGCGTGGTGACCTCGACGGCCATCATCGGCTCCAGGAGCACGGGGCTGGCCTTGCGCGCGGCCTCCTTGAAGGCCTGCGAACCGGCGATCTTGAACGCGAGCTCGGAGGAGTCCACCTCGTGGTAGGCGCCGTCGAGCAGCGTGACGCGCACACCGGTCATCTCGTAGCCGGCCAGGATGCCGAACTGCATGGCGTCCTGCGCACCCGCGTCGACCGAAGGGATGTACTCCTTCGGCACGCGGCCACCGGTCACCTTGTTGACGAACTCGTACGAGGCGTCGCCGCTCTCGATCGGCTCGATCGCGATGATGACGCGGGCGAACTGGCCGGTACCACCCGTCTGCTTCTTGTGGGTGTACTCGACCTTCTCGACCGCCTTGCGGATGGTCTCGCGGTACGCGACCTGCGGCTTGCCGACGTTGGCCTCGACCTTGAACTCACGGCGCATGCGGTCGACCAGCACCTCGAGGTGCAGCTCGCCCATACCGCCGATGATGGTCTGGCCGGTCTCCTCGTCGGAGTGGACCTGGAAGGAGGGGTCCTCCTCGGCCAGGCGCTGGATCGCGACGCCGAGCTTCTCCTGGTCGCCCTTCGACTTGGGCTCGATGGCGACCTGGATGACCGGCGCCGGGAAGTCCATGGACTCCAGGATGACCGGCTGCTTCTCGTCGCACAGCGTCTCACCGGTGGTGGTCTGCTTCAGGCCCATGACGGCGACGATGTCGCCGGCGCCCACCGACTCGATCTCCTCACGCTTGTTGGCGTGCATACGGTAGATCTTGCCGATGCGCTCCTTGCGGCCCTTGACCGAGTTGAGCACGGCGGAGCCGGACTCGAGACGGCCGGAGTAGACGCGCACGAAGGTGAGCTTGCCCAGGTGCGGGTCGCTCATGATCTTGAACGCCAGCGCGGACAGCGGCTCGTCGTCGGACGGCTTGCGCTTGACGACGACCTCGGGGTCCTTGACGTCGTGGCCCTCGATGGCCTCGATGTCGACCGGGGACGGCAGGTAGCGCACGACCGCGTCGAGCAGGGGCTGCACGCCCTTGTTCTTGAACGCGGTGCCGCAGAACACCGGGGTCACCGTGGTGCCGGTGCCCTTGCCGGAGGCGATGGTGATCCGACGGATCGCCGCGTAGAGCTGCTCCTCGGTGGGCTCCTCGCCCTCGAGGTACAGCTCCATCAGCTCCTCGTCGTTCTCCGCGACGGCCTCGAGCAGCTTGCCGCGCCACTCCTCGGCAGCCTCGGTGTGGGTGGCCGGGATGTCGACGACGTCGTACATCTCGCCCTTGGTCGCCTCGGCGGACCACACGAAGGCCTTCATCGTCACCAGGTCGACGACGCCCTTGAAGTCGGCCTCGGCGCCGATCGGCAGCTGCATGACCAGCGGCTGCGCGCCCAGACGGTCGGAGATCATGTCGACGCAGCGGTGGAACTCGGCACCCGTGCGGTCGAGCTTGTTCACGAAGCAGATACGCGGAACGCCGTAGCGGTCCGCCTGACGCCACACCGTCTCGGACTGGGGCTCGACACCGGCGACGCCGTCGAACACCGTCACGGCACCGTCGAGCACGCGCAGGGAACGCTCCACCTCGACGGTGAAGTCGACGTGACCCGGGGTGTCGATGATGTTGATGGTGTGGTCGACGTTCTCCAGCGACCAGTGACAGGTGGTGGCAGCAGAGGTGATCGTGATGCCACGCTCCTGCTCCTGCTCCATCCAGTCCATGGTGGCAGCGCCGTCGTGGACCTCACCGATCTTGTAAGACACACCGGTGTAGAACAGGATCCGCTCGGTGGTGGTCGTCTTGCCCGCGTCGATGTGGGCCATGATGCCGATGTTGCGCACCTTGGCCAGGTCAAGTGAAGTGGTAGCCATAAGGCTTCAGTCTTCTCTCGGTCTCGATGTGGGTAGCGACTACCAGCGGTAGTGCGCGAAGGCCTTGTTGGACTCGGCCATCTTGTGGGTGTCCTCGCGCTTCTTCACGGCCGCACCGAGGCCGTTGGAGGCGTCGAGAAGCTCGTTGAGGAGACGCTCGGTCATGGTCTTCTCGCGACGGGCGCGGGAGTAACCGACCAGCCAGCGCAGCGCCAGGGTGTTGGCACGACCGGGCTTGACCTCGATCGGGACCTGGTAGGTGGCGCCACCGACACGGCGGGACTTGACCTCGAGGGTCGGCTTGATGTTCTCCAGCGCGCGCTTCAGCGTGATGATCGGGTCGTTGCCCGTCTTCTCACGCAGACCCTCCATGGCGCCGTAGACGATGCGCTCGGCGGTGGAGCGCTTGCCGTTCAGCAGCACCTTGTTGATCAGCGAGGTCACCAGAGGAGAACCGTAGACCGGGTCGATGATGACCGGGCGCTTCGGGGCGGGGCCCTTACGAGGCATTCTTACTTCTCCTTCTTGGCGCCGTAACGGCTGCGAGCCTGCTTGCGGTTCTTGACACCCTGGGTGTCGAGCGAGCCGCGGATGATCTTGTAGCGAACACCCGGCAGGTCCTTCACACGGCCGCCGCGCACGAGCACGATGGAGTGCTCCTGCAGGTTGTGTCCCTCACCCGGAATGTAAGCGGTGACCTCGATCCCGCTGGTCAGACGCACACGCGCGACCTTGCGCAGGGCCGAGTTCGGCTTCTTCGGGGTGGTCGTGAACACACGCGTGCAGACGCCACGACGCTGAGGGGAACCCTCGAGTGCGGGCGTCTTGTTCTTCTCGACCTTGTCCTGCCGGCCCTTGCGGACCAGCTGCTGGATCGTAGGCACTACTTCTCCGGTTTCTGTGTGCCGATAGGTACAGCTAACCTGGAACATCTCCGACCCACGCGGTCGGGTGTGTCGAATCCCGCGGACTCCCACCGGACGGCAGAAAGAGGCACGGATCACGGTGGCCGTTCACGGCTCCTGTGCGGTTTGAAGGCACGCAGCAGAGCCAAGGCACACCCCAGGCACAAGGTCTGAGCGTACCTACCTCATTCGCTGCGGTCAAAACAAATGGGCCCCGCCCGCATCATCACGCGGCACATGTCAAGCCCATACATCGTCTTCGCACGTCGAACGGGTGACGCCTTCACTTCCCCGGCGCACCGAGCCCCCGTCGCACGGACGGGCGCGCCGGTCGAGCGGAGCGGGATCAGCAGCCCCCTCGCGGCCGCGCTGAGACCCGGCCGGCCCGCGGCGCCGTCACCACCGTCTCGCCGTCACCCGCCGCCCGCCACGACCGCCGACACCATCCCCAGCACCAGCGCCAGGACCCAGAAGCCGGTGGCCAGCCAGCCGAGGATCACACCGGTCAGGGCGAAGCCGTCGCCGGGCTCGCCGGTGCGGCGGATCTCGGCGCGGGCGGTGTGGCCCAGGACGATCGCCGGGATGCCGGTGAAGCCCATCGTCGGCACACACAGCAGACCGCAGACGAAGGCGCCCACGGCCTTGCCGTTGGTCCGTGCCGGGGGCACCGGCAGGAAGGTGCCCGGGAGCGGCGCCGGGGCCGTCGTCAGCGGCATCGGGCCGTGCGGCAGGTCGGCGACCAGCAGGGCCAGTTCCCCGACCGTGCGGGACGCGTAGGCGCGTGCCACCCGCTTCTCGAACTCGGGCTGCTCCAGGCGTCCCTCGCTGAACCCCGCTCTGAGCACGTCCACGGTCCGCTCACGGTCGGCGTGCGAGGCGAGCATCGCCGACGACGCCGCCGACGGCACGCTCTGTCCCGGCCACGGCTGCGGCACGCCCTGGCCGGCCCACGGCTGCGGCATACGAGGCCCCTGCTGCCAGGGCCGCGACGACTGTTCGGACACGGAGCACCTCCCCCACAACCCCTAGTCCCTCCATCATGTGCCAAGCGGGCGTTTTCGGCACAGTCCCACGGCGGTGAATCACGGCATCGGGACAGGACCGTGAAGAACGCCGACGGGCGGCCACCCCTGAGGGTGACCGCCCGTCGGTTCGAGCGGACGCTCGCCGCTACTGGTTGTACGGACCGTAGTCGTAGTCCTCCAGCGGGACGGCCTGGCCGGAGCCGGTGCCGAACGGCGAGTAGTCGATGTCGTCGTAGCCGACGGCCGAGTACATCGCGGCCTTGGCCTCCTCGGTCGGCTCGACCCGGATGTTGCGGTAGCGGGACAGGCCCGTACCGGCCGGGATGAGCTTACCGATGATGACGTTCTCCTTGAGGCCGATCAGGGAGTCGGACTTGGCGTTGATCGCCGCGTCCGTGAGGACCCTGGTCGTCTCCTGGAAGGACGCCGCCGACAGCCACGACTCGGTCGCCAGCGAGGCCTTGGTGATACCCATCAGCTGCGGACGGCCGGAGGCCGGGTGACCGCCCTCCTGGACCACACGACGGTTCTCCTGCTCGAACTTCGAGCGCTCGACCAGCTCGCCGGGCAGCAGCTCGGCGTCGCCGGACTCGATGATCGTCACACGGCGGAGCATCTGCCGGATGATGATCTCGATGTGCTTGTCGTGGATCGACACACCCTGCGAGTTGTACACCCGCTGGACCTCGCCGACCAGGTGGACCTGGACGGCGCGCTGGCCCAGGATGCGCAGCACGTCGTGCGGGTTGGTGGCACCCACGGTGAGTTTCTGGCCCACCTCGACGTGCTCGCCCTCGCTGACCAGCAGACGGGCGCGCTTCGAGATCGGGTAGGGCATCTCGTCGCTGCCGTCGTCCGGGGTGATGACGAGCTTCTTGGTCTTCTCGGTCTCCTCGATGCGGACGCGGCCGCTCGCCTCGGAGATCGGAGCCACACCCTTCGGGGTACGGGCCTCGAAGAGCTCGACGACACGCGGCAGACCCTGGGTGATGTCGTCACCGGCCACACCACCGGTGTGGAAGGTACGCATCGTCAGCTGGGTGCCGGGCTCACCGATGGACTGGGCGGCGATGATGCCGACCGCCTCACCGATGTCGACCAGCTTGCCGGTGGCCAGCGAACGGCCGTAGCACATCGCGCAGGTGCCGACGGCGGACTCGCAGGTCAGGACCGAGCGGGTCTTGACCGTCTCCACGCCGTGCCGGACCAGCTCGTCGATGAGCACGTCGCCGAGGTCCGTGCCGGCCGGGGCCAGCACCTTGCCGTCGACCACGATGTCCTCGGCGAGGCAGCGCGCGTACACGCTGGTCTCGACGTTGTCCGCCTTGCGCAGCACGCCGTCCGCGCCGCGCTCGGCGATCGCCAGCTTCAGGCCGCGGTCGGTGCCGCAGTCCTCCTCGCGGATGATGACGTCCTGCGAGACGTCGACCAGACGACGGGTGAGGTAACCCGAGTCGGCGGTACGCAGGGCGGTGTCCGCCAGACCCTTACGGGCACCGTGCGTGGAGATGAAGTACTCCAGCACGGACAGGCCCTCACGGAAGGACGCCTTGATGGGACGCGGGATCGTCTCGTTCTTGGCGTTGGACACCAGACCGCGCATACCGGCGATCTGACGCATCTGCATCATGTTCCCTCGGGCGCCCGAGTTCACCATCATGAAGATCGGGTTGGTCTTCGGGAAGTTCTCGTTCATCGCCTCGGCGACCTCGTTGGTCGCCTTGGTCCAGATCGCGATGAGCTCCTGCGTGCGCTCGTCCTTGGTGATCAGACCGCGCTCGTACTGCTTCTGGACCTTCTCGTCCTGCGCCTCGTAGCCCTTGACGATCTCCTTCTTCGCCTCGGGAACGACGACGTCGGAGATGGCCACGGTGACGCCGGAACGGGTCGCCCAGTAGAAGCCGGACGCCTTCAGGTTGTCGAGCGTCGCCGCCACGATGACCTTCGGGTAGCGCTCGGCGAGGTCGTTGACGATCTCGGAGAGCTGCTTCTTGCCGACCTCGTAGTCGACGAACGGGTAGTCCTCGGGCAGCAGCTCGTTGAAGAGCGCACGGCCGAGCGTGGTCTTCAGCCGGAAGCTGTCACCCTGCTGCCACTCCGGCTCGCCCTCCTCGCGGGCCGGCGGGGTCCAGCCGCGCGGCGGGATGGTGCCCACCGGGAAGCGGATGTCCACGCGCGACTGCAGCGAGAGCTCGCCGGCGTCGAACGCCATGATCGCCTCGGCCACGGACGCGAAGGAGCGGTCCTCGCCCTTCACGTTCCGCATCTCGCCGTCGGTGGTGAGGAAGAACAGACCGAGGACCATGTCCTGGGTCGGCATCGTCACCGGACGGCCGTCGGCCGGCTTGAGGATGTTGTTCGAGGACAGCATCAGGATGCGGGCCTCGGCCTGCGCCTCCGCGGACAGCGGCAGGTGCACGGCCATCTGGTCACCGTCGAAGTCCGCGTTGAACGCGGTGCACACGAGCGGGTGGATCTGGATGGCCTTGCCCTCGACCAGCTGCGGCTCGAAGGCCTGGATGCCGAGGCGGTGCAGGGTGGGAGCACGGTTCAGCAGCACCGGGTGTTCGGCGATGACCTCTTCGAGGACGTCGTACACGACGGTGCGGCCGCGCTCCACCATGCGCTTGGCGCTCTTGATGTTCTGCGCGTGGTTCAGGTCGACCAGGCGCTTCATCACGAACGGCTTGAACAGCTCCAGCGCCATCGCCTTCGGCAGACCGCACTGGTGCAGCTTCAGCTGCGGACCGACGACGATCACGGAACGCGCCGAGTAGTCGACACGCTTGCCGAGCAGGTTCTGACGGAAGCGGCCCTGCTTGCCCTTGAGCATGTCGGACAGCGACTTCAGCGGACGGTTGCCGGGGCCCGTGACCGGGCGGCCGCGGCGGCCGTTGTCGAAGAGCGCGTCGACGGCCTCCTGGAGCATGCGCTTCTCGTTGTTCACGATGATCTCGGGCGCACCGAGGTCGAGAAGGCGCTTCAGGCGGTTGTTGCGGTTGATCACACGGCGGTACAGGTCGTTCAGGTCGGAGGTCGCGAAGCGGCCACCGTCCAGCTGCACCATCGGACGCAGGTCCGGCGGGATGACCGGCACGCAGTCGAGCACCATGCCCTTGGGGCTGTTGGACGTCTGCAGGAACGCGGAGACGACCTTCAGGCGCTTGAGCGCACGGGTCTTCTTCTGGCCCTTGCCGGTGCGGATGATCTCGCGGAGGCGCTCGGCCTCCTCCTCCAGGTCGAAGGACTCCAGGCGCTTCTGCAGCGCCGCGGCGCCCATCGAGCCGTCGAAGTAGGTGCCGAAGCGGTCGCGCAGCTCGCGGTAGAGGAGCTCGTCGCCCTCCAGGTCCTGGACCTTGAGGTTCTTGAACCGGGTCCACACCTCGTCGAGGCGGTCGATCTCGCGCTGCGCGCGGTCGCGCAGCTGCTTCATCTCGCGCTCGGCGCCCTCGCGCACCTTGCGGCGCACGTCGGCCTTGGCGCCCTCGGCCTCCAGCTCGGCCAGGTCGGCCTCGAGCTTCTTGGCGCGGGCCTCCAGGTCGGCGTCGCGGCGGTTCTCGATCTGCTGCCGCTCGACGGAGACGTGCGCCTCCAGGGAGGGCAGGTCGCGGGTGCGGCGCTCCTCGTCGACGTACGTGATCATGTACGCCGCGAAGTAGATGACCTTCTCGAGGTCCTTGGGAGCCAGGTCGAGCAGGTAGCCCAGGCGGCTCGGGACACCCTTGAAGTACCAGATGTGCGTGACGGGCGCGGCCAGCTCGATGTGGCCCATCCGCTCACGGCGCACCTTGGCGCGGGTGACCTCGACGCCACAGCGCTCGCAGATGATGCCCTTGAAGCGGACGCGCTTGTACTTGCCGCAGTAGCACTCCCAGTCCCGGGTCGGACCGAAGATCTTCTCGCAGAAGAGTCCGTCCTTCTCGGGCTTGAGGGTGCGGTAGTTGATGGTCTCGGGCTTCTTGACCTCGCCGTGGCTCCACTGACGGATGTCGTCAGCGGTGGCCAGGCCGATCCGGAGCTCGTCGAAGAAGTTGACGTCGAGCACTATGCGTCAATCCCTCTCAGGGTTGTGAGTCTTGGGGTCTGATACGGGGGTCCTGGGGCCGGGAGCCTTCACCAGGAAGGCTCCCGGACTCCCGTCAGACCTCTTCGACGCTGCTCGGCTCGCGCCGGGACAGGTCGATGCCGAGCTCCTCCGCAGCGCGGAAGACATCCTCGTCGGTGTCACGCATCTCGATGGACATACCGTCGCTGGACAGCACCTCCACGTTCAGGCAAAGGGACTGCATCTCCTTGATGAGGACCTTGAAGGACTCGGGGATGCCGGGCTCGGGGATGTTCTCGCCCTTGACGATGGCCTCGTAGACCTTCACGCGGCCGGTGACGTCGTCGGACTTGATGGTCAGCAGTTCCTGGAGGGCGTAGGCGGCGCCGTACGCCTCGAGCGCCCACACCTCCATCTCGCCGAATCGCTGGCCACCGAACTGGGCCTTACCACCCAGCGGCTGCTGGGTGATCATCGAGTACGGACCGGTCGAGCGGGCGTGCAGCTTGTCGTCGACCAGGTGGTGCAGCTTGAGGATGTACATGTAGCCGACCGAGATCGGCTCCGGGAACGGCTCGCCGGAGCGGCCGTCGAACAGCCTCGCCTTGCCGGACGGGAGCACCATGCGCTCGCCGTCGCGGTTCGGGATGGTGTGCTGCAGCAGACCCGCGAGCTCGTCCTCGCGCGCACCGTCGAAGACGGGGGTCGCGACGTTCGTGCCCGGGTCCACCTGGTCGGCGCCGATGACCTGCAGGCGCTGCGCCCAGTCCTCCGCGAGGCCGGAGACGTCCCAGCCGCGGCTGGCGAGCCAGCCGAGGTGGATCTCCAGGACCTGTCCCGGGTTCATTCGGGACGGCACACCCAGCGGGTTGAGGATGATGTCGACCGGGGTGCCGTCCTCCAGGAACGGCATGTCCTCGATCGGCAGGATCTTGGAGATGACACCCTTGTTGCCGTGCCGGCCGGCGAGCTTGTCACCGTCGGTGATCTTGCGCTTCTGCGCCACGTACACGCGCACCAGCTGGTTCACACCGGGGGGAAGCTCGTCGCCCTCCTCGCGGTCGAAGACGCGCACGCCGATGACCTTGCCGGTCTCGCCGTGCGGCACCTTCAGCGAGGTGTCACGGACCTCACGGGCCTTCTCACCGAAGATCGCGCGCAGCAGGCGCTCCTCCGGCGTCAGCTCGGTCTCGCCCTTCGGGGTGACCTTGCCGACCAGGATGTCACCGGCGATGACCTCGGCGCCGATGCGGATGATGCCGCGCTCGTCGAGGTCGGCGAGGACCTCCTCGGAGACGTTCGGGATGTCCCGGGTGATCTCCTCGGGGCCGAGCTTGGTGTCACGGGCGTCGACCTCGTGCTCCTCGATGTGGATCGAGGAGAGGACGTCGTCCTGCACGAGGCGCTGCGACAGGATGATCGCGTCCTCGTAGTTGTGACCCTCCCACGGCATGAACGCGACCAGCAGGTTCTTGCCGAGCGCCATCTCGCCGTTCTGGGTGGCCGGACCGTCGGCGAGGACCTGGCCCTCGATGATCCGGTCGCCCTCGTTGACGATGACCTTCTGGTTGACCGAGGTGCCCTGGTTGGAGCGGGCGAACTTGGCCAGGCGGTACGTGATGTACGTGCCGTCGTCGTTCGCGGTGGTGATGTAGTCCGCGGAGACCTCCTGGACCACACCGGCCTTCTCGGCCTTGACCACGTCGCCGGCGTCGACGGCGGAGCGGTACTCCATGCCGGTGCCGACGAGCGGGGCCTCGGACTTGATCAGGGGCACGGCCTGGCGCATCATGTTCGCGCCCATGAGGGCACGGTTGGCGTCGTCGTGCTCGAGGAACGGGATCATGGCGGTCGCGACCGACACCATCTGGCGCGGCGAGACGTCCATGTAGTCCACGTCGTCGCCGGGGACGTAGTCGACCTCTCCGCCACGACGGCGGACCAGGACCCGGGACTCCTCGAACCGCATGTCGTCACTGAGCGTGGCGTTGGCCTGCGCGATGACGAAGCGGTCCTCCTCGTCGGCCGTCAGGTAGTCGACCTCGTCGGTGACCTGGCCGTCGACGACCTTGCGGTACGGGGTCTCCACGAAGCCGAACGCGTTGACCCGGCCGTAGGACGCCAGCGAACCGATCAGACCGATGTTCGGGCCTTCGGGCGTCTCGATCGGGCACATGCGGCCGTAGTGGGACGGGTGCACGTCACGGACCTCGAAGCCGGCCCGCTCACGGGAGAGACCACCCGGGCCGAGCGCCGACAGACGGCGCTTGTGGGTGAGACCCGACAGCGGGTTGTTCTGGTCCATGAACTGCGACAGCTGGCTGGTGCCGAAGAACTCCTTGATGGAGGCGACGACCGGCCGGATGTTGATCAGGGTCTGCGGCGTGATCGCCTCGACGTCCTGCGTGGTCATGCGCTCGCGGACGACGCGCTCCATACGCGCCAGACCCGTGCGGACCTGGTTCTGGATGAGCTCGCCGACGCTGCGCAGGCGACGGTTGCCGAAGTGGTCGATGTCATCGGTCTCGACGACGATCGTCTGACCGCTGTCGCCGACCGTCTCGGTCTCACCGGCGTGCAGCTTCACCAGGTACTTGATCGTCGAGATGATGTCCTCGACGGTCAGGATGCCGGCGTCCAGCGGGGCGTCCGCGCCCAGCTTCTTGTTGACCTTGTAGCGGCCGACCTTGGCGAGGTCGTAGCGCTTGGGGTTGAAGTACAGGTTCTCCAGGAGCGTCTGCGCGGCCTCACGCGTGGGGGGCTCGCCCGGACGCAGCTTGCGGTAGATGTCGAGCAGCGCGTCGTCCTGGCCCTGGGTGTGGTCCTTCTCCAGGGTGGCGCGCATGGACTCGTACTCGCCGAACTCCTCGAGGATCTGCTCGGTCGTCCAGCCGAGCGCCTTCAGAAGGACGGTGACGGACTGCTTGCGCTTGCGGTCGATGCGGACACCGACCATGTCGCGCTTGTCGATCTCCATCTCCAGCCAGGCGCCCCGGGACGGGATGATCTTGGCGGAGAAGATGTCCTTGTCGGACGTCTTGTCGATGGAGGAGTCGAAGTAGACACCCGGCGAACGGACCAGCTGCGACACCACGACACGCTCGGTGCCGTTGATGACGAAGGTGCCCTTGTTGGTCATGAGCGGGAAGTCGCCCATGAAGACCGTCTGGGACTTGATCTCGCCGGTCTCGTTGTTCGTGAACTCGGCCGTGACGAAGAGCGGGGCGGCGTACGTGAAGTCGCGCTCCTTGCACTCGTCGATGCTGTTCTTCGGCGGCTCGAAGCGGTGGTCGCGGAACGTCAGCGACATCGACCCGGAGAAGTCCTCGATCGGGGAGATCTCCTCGAAGATCTCCTCGAGACCGGACTTGGTGGGGACGTCCTGACCGGACTCCAGAGCCTCCTCGACCCGACTCTGCCAGGCGGTGTTCCCGAGCAGCCAGTCAAAGCTCTCGGTCTGCAGCGCGAGCAGGTTGGGAACCTCGAGAGGCTCCTTGATCTTTGCAAAAGAGATGCGCAGCGGGGCGGTGCTGGCGCCGTTGTTCGTATTCGCGGTCGAGGCAGTGCGCGAGGCGGCCAAGAGGGGGTCCTTCCGAGGGCTCGGACTCACTACGCGCGTACCGGTCCCTCTCCCGTGCACAGAGACAGAAATCCCAGTTCAGAGATCATCCGGTCTTCGGTGCTCGAGCGAGGGCATGCCCCTGGTGACGGGCAGGGGACAGCTAACAGGCAGCGCAAAGGGTCAGTGTAGCCACTTGGCACACTGATGTCCAGCCCCGATTTTTCGTGACCCTCGTCGTCCTCAACGCCCTCGGCATGCTGCTCTCAACGCACGTTGATACTGCCCTCTTCGTCGTCGATCCATGCCTCGGATTCGGATCCTGTGACGACGCGTCCTGAGAATTGCGCGCTGCGTGCGGTTCGTCAAGGCCCCCTGCCCGGACCCTGGGCGGCCGGGGGCGCAACGAAGATCACCCTACCCCTCGCGAACGCGGGTTCAAGGCAACCGTGGCCGCGCCCCCGAAACGCAGAGGAGCGACCACCCGGATGGATGATCGCTCCTCGGTGCGTTCGCGTTACAGCCCCAAGGGGGACACGTTCAGCGCTCGCGAGACGCGGTACGGGACCGCGGAGGTGTTACTTGACCTCGACGGAGGCGCCGGCGCCCTTGAGGGACTCGGCGGCCTTCTCGGCGGCGTCCTTGGCGACCTTCTCGAGGACCGGCTTCGGGGCGCCGTCCACGAGGTCCTTGGCCTCCTTCAGACCCAGCGAGGTCAGCTCACGCACGACCTTGATGACCTGGATCTTCTTGTCGCCGGCACCGGTGAGGATGACGTCGAACTCGTCCTTCTCCTCGACGGCCTCGGCGACCGGGGCACCGGGGACACCGGCGGCGACGGCGACCGGGGCGGCGGCGGTGACGTCGAACTTCTCCTCGAACGCCTTCACGAACTCGGAGAGCTCGATGAGGGTCATCTCCTCGAACTGCGCGAGCAGGTCTTCCTGGCTGAGCTTCGCCATGATGGGCGATCCTTCCACTAATTCGGCAGGTGCCGGATGTACATGAGTGGCGGGCGTACGTTGGCCCGCTGTGACCTCCGCCGCCGTCAGGCGGCCGGGGTCAGAAAGCGAGCCGAATTACTCGGCACCGCCCTGCTCGTCCTGCTTGGCACGAAGCGCGTCCAGGGTGCGGACGAGCTTCGACGGGAGCGCCTGGAAGACGGCGGCAGCCTGGGACTGCTTGCCCTTCATGGCGCCCGCCAGCTTGGAGAGCAGAACCTCGCGGGACTCGAGGTCCGCAAGCTTCTTGATCTCGTCGGCGGACAGCGCCTTGCCGTCAAGGACACCGCCCTTGATGACGAGATTCGGGTTGTCCTTGGCGAAGTCACGAAGACCCTTCGCCGACTCCACCGGGTCACCGGTGACGAAGGCGACCGCCGTCGGACCGTTGAACAGGTCGTCGAGCGTCGAGATGCCGGCCTCGTTGGCCGCAATCTTGGTCAGCGTGTTCTTCACCACGGCGTAGGACGCGTTCTCACCGAGAGAACGGCGCAGCGTCTTGAGCTGCGCCACGGTGAGACCGCGGTACTCGGTCAGCACGGCGGCGCTCGAGTTGCGGAACTTGTCCGTCAGCTCGGCAACCGCGGCAGCCTTGTCGGGCCTCGCCATAGAGCCTCGGCCTCCTTCCGGGTGATTCGGACCGCGCGGACCCGAAGGAGGACTGGGGAAAACGAAACGCCCCGGCGCAGGCGCACGGGGCGGACTCGACCGGTCGTACAAGCGCGGACGCACGTACTCCGGGAGTTCTTCCACAGTCACCTGCGCGGGTCGCCCGCATTTTCAGCGGATCCTTCGGCCACCGCGCCCTCGTACGAGCGCACGGCAACGACCAGCGGTCTTTGGCTTCAGTAGGAGGGTAGATACATCGGGCTCGTATAGCAAATCCACCTGGGCCGATCAGGCTCAGGAGGCCGTGCCGGTCCCGCCCTGCTTCCGCAGCAGGGCCGTGAAGTCCTCGGTGTCGCCGGCCGGGGGCCGGCCGGCGGAGACCCGCACGCCGTAGTCGCTGTAGTACGCGGTCTGGGTGTACTCGCCGAGCGCCATCCGGCCCTTCTCGACCTTCTTCACCAGCAGGTTCCGGTCGTCGACCCAGATGTGCACGGTCTCCGTGGTGACGCCGGCCTGGGTGAGCCGCTTCTTGAGGTCCGCCAGCTGGCTCGCGCTGAGACCGGAGTTCTCGGCGGCGAGGTCGGCGACGTCCACGGTGCCCGCGTAGTGCGTGGTGTCCTCGCCGCGCACCTTCTCCGTGCCGACCTTCTCGACGTCGCCGGAGGCCAGCAAGAGCTTCACCGACTGGTTGGGGGTGGTGTTCCGCATCTGGTCCCGGAGGTAGGCGCCGGAGCTGCCGCCGAGGTCGGCGAGATCGTCGTAGCCGTACCGGATCCAGTGCTTGCCGCCCGCCCGCCGGGCGAACTTCTCGCCCATCCTGGCGTAGTAGGCGTCGGGCAGGTAGCGCGCCTCCATGGAGGTGGTGCCGAGCCCGCGCATGGTGTCGGCGATCCGGCCGCCGGTGTAGGTGATGGTGAGGTTGCCGACGAGGCCGTCCTCCCAGCCCATGGCGCCGTCGGCCGTCATCGACATCATCGAGCCCATGGTCGTGACGGACTCGACCCTGGCGGAGTCGGCCTCGTCGGTGGACCTCTCGGCGCTGCGCAGGGCCGCGACGGAACGCACGTGCGTCGCGCTCCTGCCGGACGCCCCGTCGTCCTTGCCGGAGCCGTCGGAGCCGCCGGAGCCCCCGGAGGAGCCGGAGCCCCCGGAGGGACCGCAGGCGACCGCTCCGGACAGCACGCTCACCGCCGCGACCGAGAGCGTCAGGCGGCGCACCGTCGTGCTCTTCATTCGTCCCACCCCTATGCGATCGCGGTGCCCGCAGGTCGGCGCGGGGCACTGACGGACGTGCGGAAAGACCGTACAGGCAAAGGCTGTTCGGAAAGACCGCAGGTAAACGGAGACGGGCCCCGCAACCAGGAGGTTGCGGGGCCCGTGTTCGCTGCGACGCGTCCCTGACGCGGCTGCCGGGGTGAGCTCGGGGCTCAGACGGCGGCCGGGTCCTCCTCGACGAGGAGGTTGCGGGTGCGGTTGGGGTCGACCGGGATGCCGGGGCCCATGGTGGTGCTGACCGCGGCCTTCTTGATGTAGCGGCCCTTGGCGGCGGACGGCTTCAGACGGAGGATCTCCTCCAGCGCCGCGCCGTAGTTCTCCACCAGCTTGGCGTCGTCGAACGACGTCTTGCCGATGATGAAGTGCAGGTTCGAGTGCTTGTCGACACGGAACTCGATCTTGCCGCCCTTGATCTCGGTCACGGCCTTGGCGGTGTCCGGGGTCACGGTGCCGGTCTTCGGGTTCGGCATCAGACCACGCGGGCCGAGGACGCGGCCCAGGCGGCCGACCTTGCCCATGAGGTCCGGGGTGGCGACGACGGCGTCGAAGTCCAGACGGCCCTTCGCCACCTCGTCGATCAGCTCGTCGGCACCGACGATGTCGGCGCCCGCGGCACGCGCGGCCTCGGCACGGTCACCGGTCGCGAAGACCAGGACCCGGGCGGTCTTACCGGTGCCGTGCGGAAGGTTCACGGTGCCACGGACCATCTGGTCGGCCTTGCGCGGGTCGACACCCAGGCGGAAGGCGACCTCGACGGTGCCGTCGAACTTGGTCGTGGAGGTCTCCTTGGCGAGACGGACGGCCTCGAGCGGGGCGTAGAGCTTCTCCCGGTCGATCTTGGCGTCCGCAGCGCGGAGAGACTTGCTGCGCTTGCTCACTACTGCTCCTGTTGGTTCTTAGGAGTTGTGGTCAGGGCCGAGCAGGCCCTCCCACGACTTCTGCGGGTGGTGGAGGTCAGCCCTCGACGGTGATGCCCATGGAACGGGCGGTGCCGGCGATGATCTTCGACGCGGCGTCCAGGTCGTTGGCGTTGAGGTCGGGCATCTTGGTCTGGGCGATCTCGCGGACCTGCGCCTCGGTGATCTTGGCGACCTTGGTCTTGTGCGGCTCGCCGGAGCCCTTCTCCACGCCCGCGGCCTTGAGGATCATCTTGGCGGCCGGCGGCGTCTTGGTGACGAAGGTGAAGGAGCGGTCCTCGTAGACCGTGATCTCCACCGGGATGACCCAGCCACGCTGCGACTCGGTCGCGGCGTTGTAGGCCTTGCAGAACTCCATGATGTTGACGCCGTGCTGACCCAGCGCGGGGCCGACCGGCGGGGCGGGGTTCGCCGCACCGGCGTTGATCTGGAGCTTGATGAGCCCCGTGACCTTCTTCTTCTTGGGAGGCATAGCTCTCCGGGTCCTTTCGATTCGGGTCCTGCCTGCGCGAGGGACGCGACCCTCACGCAGGCATACCGCACAACGATAACGGGTATGGATGCGCGGCCAAAAACCGAGCAGGTCAGGCGGACGCTCGCGCGTTCGCCTGACCTGCTCGGAAGCGGTTCGTCCGGAAGAACTAGTTCTTCTGGATCTGGTCGAAGCTCAGCTCGACCGGGGTCTCGCGACCGAAGATCTCGACCAGGCCCTTGACCTTCTTCGAGTCGGGGTTGATCTCGTTGATGGTCGCCTGCAGCGTGGCGAACGGGCCGTCGGTGACGGTGACCGAGTCGCCGACCTCGAAGTCCAGCACCTGGACCTCGACCTTGCGCTGCGGGGCCGGCTTGCCCTCGGCCTCGGCGGCCTCGCGGGCGGCCTTCTCCTCGGCCTCCGGGGCGAGCATCTTGACGATCTCGTCCAGGGTCAGCGGGTACGGGTCGTAGGCGTTGCCCACGAAGCCGGTGACGCCGGGGGTGTTGCGGACGACGCCCCAGGACTCGTTCGTCAGGTCCATGCGGACCAGGACGTAGCCCGGCAGCTTGTTCTGCTTGATCGTCTTGCGGTCGCCGTTCTTGATCTGGACGACCTCTTCCTGCGGCACCTCGGCCTGGAAGATGTAGTCCTCGACGTTCAGCGAGACGGCGCGCTGCTCGAGGTTGGTCTTCACGCGGTTCTCGTAACCCGCGTAGGTGTGGATGACGTACCACTCGCCGGGAAGCGAGCGCAGCTCCTCGCGCAGGGCCTCGACGGGGTCGACCGGCTCGGTCTCCTCCTCGACGGCCTCGTCCTCGTCCTCGGCGGACTCGCCGGACTCGTCCTCGGCGGTCTCGTCCTCGACGTGCAGAGCGGCTTCCTCGGCCGGTTCCCCGGCCTCGGCCTCGGCAGCCTCGAACTCGTCTTCCTCGTCCGCGCCCTCGACGATGTCGAGCTCGTCATCCACCGACTCGTCGGGCTCGATGGCGTCGTTCAGGTTCGGGTCAGACACGGTGGCTGCTTCTTCCTGGATACATAGGGGTGGAACACGCGAAAGGGGCGCCGGTAACCACGGCGCCCTTCGCTCTCGGTTCAGCCGAAGACGTACTTGGCGGCGTGGCTGAGCCCATAGTCAATCACGGTCACCAGAGCGATCATGATGGCGACGAAGAAGATCACGACGGTCGTGTACGACGTCAGCTGGTTGCGCGTCGGCCAGACGACCTTGCGGAGCTCCGCGATGACCTGACGGTAGAAGAGGGCAAGCCGCTTCAGCGGACCCTTCTTGGCCCGCTTGCCGCCCTTGCGGGCCTTCTTCTCCTGTGCCTCGTCCTGGGCATCAGGCGTGTCGATGGAGCCCACGGCGTCCGCCATTCGTCCTCACCTGATTCCGGGTCATGGCCGTGCCGCGCCCGGTCTGAGCCGCACGGCGGTGCATTGCTGTACGTACATGCGCACACCCTGGCGAGTGTGTGTAGCAGGGCCGGAGGGACTTGAACCCCCAACCGCTGGTTTTGGAGACCAGTGCTCTACCAATTGAGCTACGACCCTTTGGCTGTCCCCCAACGTACCGCATCCCGGTGGGTGCTCGATGTGCACCGGCCGTGCGCGGCCCGTGTGAGGCCAACGAGGAGAGAGTGTACGTGTTCCGGGGCCGGTCGTCGAACAGAAAGCGCCTGTAGGGACTTTGATCGTCCGGGATCGGCCGGACGGGCGGCCTGATCCGGACAGTTGTTCAGCCGCTGTTCAGTCTGTGAAACCCGCGTGCCGCGGGAGTTTCCGGTCTGAAACGATGGACTCATGAGCGCTGCAACCCCTCCCACCGAGCGCCGGGTCTCCGCCCGAGTCGGCGCGATCTCCGAGTCCGCCACCCTCGCCGTGGACGCCAAGGCCAAGGCCCTCAAGGCCGCCGGGCGTCCGGTGATCGGCTTCGGCGCCGGTGAGCCCGACTTCCCGACCCCGGACTACATCGTCGAGGCCGCGATCGAGGCCTGCAAGAACCCGAAGTACCACCGCTACACCCCGGCCGGCGGTCTTCCCGAGCTGAAGTCCGCGATCGCCGCGAAGACGCTGCGCGACTCCGGCTGGGAGCCGGACGTCTCGCAGATCCTCGTCACCAACGGCGGCAAGCAGGCCATCTACGAGGCCTTCGCCGCGATCCTCGACCCGGGCGACGAGGTCATCGTCCCGGCGCCGTACTGGACGACCTACCCCGAGTCGATCCGCCTTGCCGGCGGTGTCCCGGTCGAGGTGGTCGCCGACGAGACCACCGGCTACCGGGTGAGCGTGGAGCAGCTGGAGGCCGCCCGCACGGACCGGACCAAGGTCGTCCTCTTCGTCTCCCCCTCCAACCCGACCGGCGCGGTCTACTCCGAGGCCGAGACCGAGGCGATCGGCCGCTGGGCGCTGGAGCACGGCCTGTGGGTGCTGACGGACGAGATCTACGAGCACCTGGTCTACGGCGACGCGGTCTCCGTGTCCCTGCCGGCGCTGCTGCCCGAGCTGCGCGACAAGTGTGTCGTCGTCAACGGCGTGGCCAAGACGTACGCCATGACCGGCTGGCGCGTGGGCTGGATCATCGGCCCGAAGGACGTCGTGAAGGCCGCGACGAACCTGCAGTCGCACGCCACGTCCAACGTCTCGAACGTGGCGCAGGTCGCCGCGCTGGCCGCCGTCTCCGGCGACCTGCAGGCCGTGGCGAAGATGCGCGAGGCCTTCGACCGCCGCCGCAAGACCATCGTGCGCATGCTGAACGAGATCGACGGCGTGGTCTGCCCGGTGCCGGAGGGCGCCTTCTACGCGTACCCGTCGGTGAAGGCGCTGATCGGCAAGGAGATCCGCGGCAAGCGCCCGCAGAACACGGTGGAGCTGGCCGCGCTGATCCTGGAGGAGTCCGAGGTCGCGGTGGTGCCGGGTGAGGCCTTCGGCACGCCGGGCTACCTGCGGCTGTCGTACGCGCTGGGTGACGAGGACCTCGTCGAGGGCGTGAGCCGGATCCAGAAGCTGCTGGCGGAGGCGCGGGACTGACGGGACCGAAAGGTCCACGCACGCGTACGGGCCGCTTCCCCCTGGAGGGGAGGCGGCCCGTTTCTTCGTGCGAGCAATACCACGTACGGGCAATCCGCTACCGGGACCGCGGGGTGTGCGGCAGGATCTTCGAATGGAGCGTGTACGTGATGTCTCTGAGCTGCCGAAGGCCCATCTCCACCTGCACTTCACCGGGTCGATGCGGCCCACCACCCTGCTGGAGCTGGCCGACAAGTACGGCGTGCGGCTGCCCGAAGCGCTGACGGAGGCGCTGACCGGCGGCGAGCCGCCGCGCCTGCGGGCGACCGACGAGCGCGGCTGGTTCCGCTTCCAGCGGCTGTACGACGCGGCGCGTTCGTGCCTGCGGGAGCCCGAGGACATCCGGCGCCTGGTGCGGGAGGCCGCGGAGGAGGACCTGAAGGACGGCTCGGGCTGGCTGGAGATCCAGGTGGACCCGACGTCGTACGCGCCGCGGCTGGGCGGTCTGATCCCGGCGCTGGAGATCATCCTGGACGCGGTGGAGTCCGCGATGCGGGAGACCGGGCTCGGCATGCGGGTCGTGGTCGCCGCGAACCGGATGAAGCACCCGCTGGACGCCCGTACCCTGGCCCGCCTGGCGGTGCGCTACGCCGACCGGGGGGTGGTCGGCTTCGGCCTGTCGAACGACGAACGCCGGGGCATGGCGCGGGACTTCGACCGTGCCTTCCACATCGCGCGGGAGGGCGGGCTGCTGTCGGCGCCGCACGGCGGTGAGCTGGCGGGGCCGTCCTCGGTCCGGGACTGCCTGGACGACCTGTACGCGCATCGGATCGGGCACGGGGTGCGGGCGGCGGACGATCCGCGGCTGCTGAAGCGCCTGGCGGACCGGGGGGTGACGTGCGAGGTGTGTCCCGCCTCGAACGTGGCCCTGGGCGTCTACGAGAAGCCGGAGGACGTCCCCCTGCGCACTCTGTTCGATGCGGGCGTCCCGATGGCCCTGGGCGCCGACGACCCGCTGCTGTTCGGCTCCCGCCTCGCCGCGCAGTACGAGATCGCCCGCCGGCACCACGGCTTTTCGGACGAGGAGCTGGCGGAGCTGGCCCGTCAGTCGGTACGGGCGTCGGTCGCGCCGGAGGACGTGAAGGCGAAGCTGCTGTCCGGCGTGGACGACTGGCTGGCCTGACCCGGCCCGTCACGGCCCGCGCGGCCGGCGCGCGGGGTCCGCGCCGGCCGACCGGCGGAGGCGACGACCGACCGGCGGGGGCGCCGGCGTCCGGGCCGGTCCGCCCGGGTCCCTGCTCGGGCCGCTGGATGGAGGCCACGTCAGTGCGCGGGGCCACGGACTCGACGCGGTCGCCGGCCGGGGCCCTACAGGCTGACGCCCACCGTCACCGGTTCGTTGACCAGCGTGACGCCGAAGGTCTCGCGGACGCCGGCCACCACCTCGCGGGCGAGTGCGAGGAGGTCCTCGGTGGTGGCCGCGCCGCGGTTGGTGAGGGCGAGGGTGTGCTTGGTCGAGATGCGGGCGGGACCGGTGCCGTAGCCCTTGGTGAAGCCCGCCTTGTCGATCAGCCAGGCAGCGGAGGTCTTGGTGCGGCCCTCCCCCGCCGGGTAGGCCGGCGGCTGCACGCCGTCGCCGAGCTGTTCCCGTACGCGCGCGCGGAAGGCGGCGAACTGCTCGTCGGTGAGGATCGGGTTGGTGAAGAAGGAGCCGGCCGACCAGGTGTCGTGGTCCTCCGGGTCCAGGACCATGCCCTTGCCGGCCCGCAGCTTCAGCACGGTCTCGCGGGCGGCCGCCAGCGGCACGCGGTCGCCGGGTTCGACGCCCAGCGCGCGGGCGGTCTCGGCGTACCTGATCGGCGCGGACAGCCCGTCCGCGTCCTCCAGGAGGAAGCGCACGCGCAGCACCACGTACCGCTCGGCGTCGGACTTGAAGCGGCTGTGGCGGTAGGAGAACGCACAGTCGGCGTTCGGGAGGGTGACCGTCTCCCGGGTGGTGCGGTCGTAGGCGACGACCTCGGTGATCGTGGAGGAGACCTCCTGGCCGTACGCGCCCACGTTCTGGATGGGGGTGGCGCCCGCGGAGCCGGGGATGCCGGCCAGGCACTCGATGCCGGCGTATCCGGCCTCGACGGTGCGGGCGACGGCGTCGGTCCACACCTCGCCGGCGGCCAGCTCGAGCCGGGTGCCGTCCAGCGAGAAGCCCTTGGTGGCGATGACGAGCGCGGTGCCGGCGAAGCCCTTGTCGCCGATGACCAGGTTCGAGCCGCCGCCGATCAGCAGCAGCGGCGTCCCGGTGTCGTCGGCCTCGCGGACGGCGGCGATCACCTCGTCGTCGGTGGTCGCGGTGACGAGCCGGTCCGCGGGACCGCCCAGCCGGAAGGTGGTCAGCGGGGCGAGGGGGGCGTCGTGGAGTTCCTGCACGGGCCCAAGACTACGAGACGCCACCGACAGCCCCCTCGCCACCGCTTCACCGTTCGCCACGCCCGTGTGCCGCTGATGGTGTGAGGTGGCCGGGTCAGCGGAGGGCGGCCTCGGCGACCGCGGCGGGCGCGGGCGCCGGTTCCGTGCGGCCGGGGAGCCGCCCGGCGCGTCGCCGGGCGGGGATGAGCAGCGCGGCCACCGCGGCGAGCGCGACCATCGCGGAGCCGGTGACCAGGGCGGGCCGCAGGCCGTCGACGAAGGACTGCCCGGACTCGTAGCCGCCCTGGGCCGAGAAGATCGACGACATGACGGCGATGCCGAGCGCGCCGCCGACCTCGCGCAGCGCGTTGTTGGCGCCGGAGGCGATGCCCTGTTGTCCGGGCAGGACGCTGGACATGACCAGGTTGGCGGCCGGGGCGAAGTACAGGGCCATGCCGATGCCGCTGACGATCAGGCCGGGCAGTTGGACGGCGTAGGAGGCGTCGGCGGTGGCCACGGCGGCCATCCAGCCGAGGCCGGCCGCCTGGAGGAAGAGCCCGGCGGCGACGACGGGACGGCCGCCGATCCGGTCGGAGAGGATGCCGGCGATCGGCGCGACGAGCATCGGCATGCCGGTCCACGGCAGCATCCTCAGGCCCGCCTCGGTGGGCGAGTAGCCGAGGACGCCCTGCATGTACTGGCTGAGCAGGAAGATCGAGCCGAACATGCCGAGGAACATCAGCAGGCTCGCCGCGTTGATCCCGGCGAAGGCGCGGGAGCGGAAGAGACGCATCGGGAGCATGGGGTTCTCGGCGCGGGTGCTGTAGACGACGAAGCCGACGGCCAGCGCGGCGCCGGCGAACAGTCCGGTGAGCACCAGGGGGCCGGTCCAGCCGTCGGCGGGCCCGCGGACCAAGCCGTAGACGATCCCGAAGAGGCCGCCGCTGGCGAGCAGGGTGCCGGGGACGTCGAGCGGGGCGCCGGTGCCGTGGGACTCGGCGAGACGCAGCCGGGCGAGCGGCAGCAGGGCGACGCCGAGCGGGACGTTCAGCCAGAAGATCCAGTGCCAGGAGACGTGTTCGGTGAGGCTGCCGCCGATCAGCGGCCCGGAGGCCACCGCGAGGCCGTTGACGGCGCCCCAGATGCCGTACGCCGTCCCGCGCCTGGCGGCGGGCACGGCAGCGGTCAGCAGGGTCAGTGTGAGGGGCATCATGATCGCCGCTCCGACGCCCTGGACCGCGCGGGCGACGATGAGGGCGTCGATGCCGGAGGCCATGGCCGCGGCGGCGGACGCGCCGGTGAAGACGGTCAGACCGGCGAGGAAGAGGCGGCGCCGGCCGAAGCGGTCGCCGAGTGCGGCGCCAAACATCAGCAGGACGGCGAAGGTGAGCGTGTAGGCGCTCACGGTCCACTCCAGGTCGTCCAGTGCGCCGCCGAGGTCCTCGCGGATGGAGGGCAGGGCGGTGGTGACGACGAGGTTGTCGAGGGCCGCCATGAATCCGGCGACGCTGGTGATGACGAGGGCCCAGACTGCTCCCCCGCGACGTGCGGTCTGCTCTGACATCGCTCCCCCAGAGAGTGTTCGGCGTCCGTGACCGGCCGCCGACGATTAGTTATTGATTACTAACTTTCGCGCTCATGAAGCTCCCGAAATGGCGCCGCGACGCCCTTCCGGTTCACCGCCGCTTGCCGCTACTTCTCCAGCCGGCCCTTGATCCGCGCCGACGGATACAGCCCTTCCCAGACCCGGTGGCCGGGCGGGAACCCCATGGCCACCAGGCAGTTGACGAGCATTCCGTACGCCATGAAGGTGGTGGTCTCCTCGATGTCGGCGCCGAGCGGCAGGTGCACGGTGTCCCACAGCCGCATCCAGCCCGCGCGGACCTCCTCGCCGAGCTCGCGCTCGCCGGCCTGCTCGGCGGCGGCCACGGCGACGTACATCTGCATCTGCATCAGCAGCTGCTCCGGCTGCTCCGCGATGACCCTGGTGTACGCGTTGGCCATGGCGTGCAGCGCCTCTTCGCCCTCCAGCCCCTCGGCGGCCTCCTGGAAGGTGCGGACGGTGTCCTCCATGCAGCGCTGGACCACCGCGAGGAACAGCGCCTTCTTGCCCGGGAAGAGCCGGAAGAGGTAGGGCTGCGAGACGCCGACGCGCTTGGCGATCGCCTCGGTCGACGTGCCGTAGTAGCCGCCACGGGCGAACTCGGCGGTCGCCGCGCGGACGACGCTCTCGCGCCGCTCCTCTGCGCTCATCCTGACCATGCGAGAAAGTTAGTGCTCAATCACTAACTACGTCAAGGCGATCGCGATCCGGGGATCCACAGACGTGCGCGTCCTCATGGGCGGTAAGGGGTGCCCTCGCGGTGGAGTGCGCCCCTTACATCGCCGTGCTTCGTCACTTCGCGTTACTGCCTCTGGGCGCCTCAGGCCAGTCGTACGACCGCCCGTGACATCCCGAGCACCTTCTGGCCGGCGCTGGTCGCCGTGAGGTCGACGCGGACCGTGTTGTCGTCGAGTTTGGCCGCGACCTTGGCGCCGACCTCGATCACGGCTCCCTCGTCGTCGTTCGGGACGACGACGGGCTTGGTGAAGCGGACGCCGTACTCGACGACCGCGCCCGGGTCGCCGATCCAGTCGGTGACCACCCGGATGGCCTCCGCCATGGTGAACATGCCGTGCGCGATGACGTCCGGCAGCCCGACCTCCTTGGCGAACTTCTCGTTCCAGTGGATCGGGTTGAAGTCCCCGGAGGCGCCCGCGTAGCGCACGAGCGTGGCACGGGTCACCGGGAAGGTCCGGGCGGGCAGCTCGGTGCCGACCTCGACGTCGTCGTAAGCGATCTTCGCCGTCATCGGTTCCTCACGCCTCCTCTGCCGCACGGGCGACCAGCTTGGTCCAGGCGGTCACGACGTGCTCGCCGGCCTCGTCGTGGACCTCGCCGCGGATGTCCAGGATGTCGTTGCCGGCCAGCGACTTGATCGCCTCGATGGTCGAGGTGACGGTGAGCCGGTCACCGGCGCGCACCGGGCGGGTGTAGGCGAACTTCTGGTCGCCGTGCACCACGCGGTTGTAGTCCAGGCCGAGCTGGGGGTCCTGGATGACCTGCGCCGCGGCCTTGAAGGTGATCGCGAAGACGAAGGTCGGCGGGGCGATCACCTCGGGGTGGCCGAGCGCCTTGGCGGCCTCCGGGTCCGTGTACGCCGGGTTGGCGTCCCCCACCGCTTCCGCGAACTCCCGGATCTTCTCCCGGCCCACCTCGTAGGGCTCGGTGGGCGGGTAGCTCCGCCCCACGAAGGACTGGTCGAGCGCCATGGCTCGGCACCTCCTGGTGTCTGCTGTGGTTGACCTGGTGGCCCGCCCCGCAGGGACCCCGCCCCTGCGGGCACCGGCCGGAACCGGTGCCGGAACCGACACGGGGAACCGACCGGTAACCGGGACCGAAACGACACGAGGCCGCCCCCGGACTGCGGGGGCGGCCTCGTGTACGAGCCTTGTTTATCGCGTTTCGCGGTGCGCGGTGTGCGCGTTGCAACGCGGGCAGTGCTTCTTCATCTCCAGTCGGTCCGGGTTGTTACGCCGGTTCTTCTTGGTGATGTAGTTCCGCTCCTTGCACTCCACGCAGGCCAGCGTGATCTTCGGGCGGACGTCGGTGGCAGCCACGTGAGTGCTCCTAAGACGAACAGATGGACTGATTCAACGCAAGAAAGAGTAGCCGATCGAAGGACCGACCCCACAATCGGCTACTGTCAGTAGCGGTGACCGGACTTGAACCGGTGACACAGCGATTATGAGCCGCTTGCTCTACCGACTGAGCTACACCGCTTCGATGAGATCGGGCCCCGCCTTGCGGCGGGAACCTCTCTCACCAGAGCCCCAATACGGAATCGAACCGTAGACCTTCTCCTTACCATGGAGACGCTCTGCCGACTGAGCTATTGGGGCGAGCGATGAAGACATTACACGGTCCGCAGCCGTTCGCCCAAATCCGTTTCGCGGCCCCCGTCCGGGAGCGTCCCCCGCACCTCCCAGGAGCCGCCGCGGCCGCTCCGGCACCACGCCAGAACCACGCCAGAACCACGCAGAACCACGGCGGACCGTGCCGGAGTACGCCGCGGACCACGCCGGTACGACTATTGCGCTCCTCCCCGCCGGGAACGGGCCACCGCCCTAGGCTCGACTCACTCTGCGTGATCTTGTGCCCCTGCGCAGTCCCCGAGCTTGCGCAAGCCCGCCCGAGCCTCTGGAGCGCGATGCCCGACAGCCGGCCGCAGCCGAACCGCTCGTCCGCCCTGCTGCTGTGCGGGGCGCGGCTCACCGACGGCCGGACGGTGGACGTGCGGCTGGACGGGGAACGGATCGAGGCGGTCGGCACGGCGGGCAGCCTGACGGCAGGCGGGGGGCGGGACGGCGGCACCCGCGTGGACCTCGGCGGCTATCTGCTCGTACCGGCCCCGGCCGAACCGCACGCCCACGGTGACACCGCCCTGTCGGCCGCCGGCGACGGCCCGGCGTCGTACGACCCCCGCGACGTCCAGCGCCGGATCACCGAGGCGGCGCTGCTGCAGTTGGGGCACGGGGCGACCGCGTTGCGGGCACACGTGCGCGTGGGCGACGTGCGGGGGCTGGGCGCGCTGGTGGCGGTGGAGCGGGCGCGGCGTTCGCTGCGCGGGCTGACGGAGCTGACCGCGGTGGCGATGCCGCGGCTCCTGACGGGCGCGGCGGGAGCGGACGGGCTCGCGATGCTGCGGGACGCGGTGAAGATGGGCGCCGACGTGGTGGGCGGCTGCCCCGACCTGGACCCGGACCCCATCGGGTACGTGGAGGCGGTGCTCGAGGTGGCCTCCGAGCACGGCTGCCCCGTCGACCTGCACACCGACGCCGTCGACCCCGCCCGTCTGGCCCGCCTCGCCGCGATGGCGGGCGGACTGCGCCCCGGCGTCACCCTCGGCCCGTGCGGCGGTCTCGGCCGGCTTCCGGCCGACGCGGTCTCGCGCACCGCCGACCGGCTCGCGGCGGCCGGGGTGACGGTGGTGTGCCTGCCCCAGGGCGGCTGCGGGGGCGCCGACCGCCTGGGCACGGCTCCGGTACGGCTGCTGCGGGCGGCCGGCGTGCGGGTGGCGGCGGGCAGCGGCGCGCTGCGGGACGTCTCGAACCCGGTGGGCCGCGGGGACCCGCTGGAGGCCGCCTACCTGCTGGCCTCCCACCACGCGCTCCGTCCCGAGGACGCCTACGACGCGGTGAGCTCGGCGGCGCGGGCCGCTCTGGGCCTGCCCGAGGTACGGGTGGAGGCCGGCTTCCCCGCCGAGCTGCTGGCGGTACGCGGCGACCGGCTCACGGAGGCGCTGTCGCTGGCGTACAGCCGGATCGTCGTGCACCGGGGGCGGGTGGTCGCGCGGACGAGCGCGGTACGGGAGTACTGCAACTCGGCCGCGGCGGAGCTGGGACTGCCCCGACAGGGGCGTGGGGAGCTGTCGTGAGGGCGCGGGGCGGGCGAGCCCGGCGCGCGTACGGGAGGGCACGCCCGGCGTGTGGCATGGGCGTGCGCGCCCGGCGTGCGATTCGCTGGTTCACCACCTGGCCGGCTGCCTGGACACACTCCGGAGGGCCATGGGTTGGGCAACGGAGGCGCACGCGCTCCGCGGGAAACCGCACGGCGTGCGCGCTCGGAGCGTGCGCCCGGCGTGTGGCGAACAGGCGCGCGCAGCCGGCGCGTGCGGGAGGGCGCGGGCGCCCCCTGGAACGCGGTTCAAGTCGTGCGGCGGATACGGCCATCCGGGCGTACGGTCGGAGACATGCGCATTGTCATCGCTGGTGGTCATGGTCAGATCGCGTTGCGGCTGGAGCGGCTGCTCGCCGCGCGCGGAGACGAGGTCGCGGGGATCATCCGCCACGCCGAGCAGGGCGACGACCTGCGAGAAGCGGGCGCAGAACCGGTCCTTCTGGATCTGGAGTCGGTCTCCGTCGAGGAGGTCGCGGCCCATCTGCAGGGCGCGGACGCGGCCGTGTTCGCGGCGGGCGCGGGTCCGGGCAGCGGGGTGGCCCGCAAGGACACGGTGGACAAGGCGGCGGCCATCCTGTTCGCGGACGCCGCGGTCCGGGCGGGCGTGCGCCGGCATGTCGTCGTGTCGTCGATGGGCGCGGATCCGGCGCACCAGGGGGACGACGTCTTCGACGCCTACCTGCGCGCGAAAGGCGCGGCCGACGCGCATGTGCGGAGTCTGGACGCCCTGGACTGGACGATCCTGCGCCCCGGCAGCCTGACGAACGACCCCGGCACCGGCCTGGTACGGCTGGAGGCCGACACCGGTCGGGGCTCGGTCCCCCGCGACGACGTCGCCACCGTGCTGGCGGAGCTGGTGGACACCCCGGCGACGGCGGGCCTGGTCCTGGAGCTGGTGAGCGGGTCGACGCCGGTGTCGGTGGCGGTGAAGTCGGTGGCCGGGCCCTGAGCGGCTCCGCCGCGCCGAAGCGGTCGCGCCCCGCCCGGCGCCCGGTCCCGCCCGCTCAGAAGAGGGGCAGTTGCCCGGGGAACTCGGGCACGACG
Source organism: Streptomyces sp. NPDC031340 (assembly GCF_055569945.1). Taxonomy (NCBI): domain Bacteria; kingdom Bacillati; phylum Actinomycetota; class Actinomycetes; order Kitasatosporales; family Streptomycetaceae; genus Streptomyces; species Streptomyces sp. NPDC031340. The sequence goes on along the minus strand of NZ_JBVIIE010000025.1, from coordinate 31,719 downwards.
TAGCCGTCGAGAGTGGGCTGGGCGGCGTCGCTTTCGGCCTGGCGGCGCGAGCCGGCGCAGGAGACGAGGACCCCGTTCTCGCGCGCCCCCGGCGGGTCGTGCCGGGCGAACCGGCCGGCCACGACGGCGATCTCGCGCCGGCATTCGGGGCAGCGTCTGCGACGAGTGGACATATGGTCAGTGTGCCCTGGGCGGCGGGGTGTTGAGGTGGCGCGGCATCCGCGGGCAGGGCGCCGGCAGCGGCGGCCGCGGCCGTCAGCCGATGTGGGGCGCGGTCCGCGTCGGGTCCAGGGCGTGGTCGATCCGCAGGCGCATGGTGGGGTGGATGTCCAGTCCGGCCAGGCCGGTCGGGTCGACCCAGCGGACCTGGCTGGTCTCGTCGCTCGTGCGGAGTTCGCCGCCCGTGGGGCGCGCCCGGAAGCAGATGCTGAACTGCTGGCGGACCTCCCCGTCGTCGTACCGCATCACGTGGCCGGGGTCGGTGTAGATGCCCGTCAGGCCGACGACCTCCACCTCGATCCCGGTCTCCTCGTGGACCTCGCGCACCACCGTGTCGCTGATGGACTCCCCCAGGTCGTGACCGCCTCCGGGCAGGGCCCAGCGTCCGTTGTCGGACCGCCGCACCATCAGCACCCGCCCCGCGTCGTCGCGCACGAAGGCCACGACGGCGGGCACGACGGAGTTGGCGGGCGGGGCGTCGGGGTCGTGCAGGTAGTCGATCCGTCCCATGCCGACGTGCCTACCACAGACCCCGCCCCCACGGCCTTCACTGCCATCCGGACAGCCCTGCCCCCGCACCGGCCTGCGGCGCGGTCAGTGGGCGGCGAACTGGACGCGGGTGGGCTGCACGGCGTCCGGGCGGAGCGCGATGCCGTCGACGACCAGTCGTTCGCCGTAGATGTCGGTGATCCTCAGCCCGCCGCCGCACCCGCTGCCGTGCTCGGAGAGGAAGTAGTTGAAGTCGGTGCGGGGCAGCGGGCTCCAGCCGCCGCCCGCGCGGACCTCCAGCCGCGCCACCGGATTGCGGTGGCCGATCACCTGCACGGCGCACCAGTAACGGCTGGACCCGGTCTTGTACCGGAGCGAGATCGTGTCGGTGGTGCTGGGGCTCAGCAGACTCCAGGTGATCGCGATGCGGCCGCGCGAGGGGGCGGCGAGCTTGGCGAAGGCCTGGACGCTGAGGTCGAGTTGGCCGGGGGCGCAGGGCAGCGGGCATTCGTTGGTGACGCGGACCGTGACGGATGCGCCGTCGGCCGTGCGGACGCGCACGTAGGCTCCGCACGCCTTCGCGGACTCGTAGTCGGCGTGGTTCATCGCGGCGACCATGAGGTCGTCGGCCGGGCCGTACAGGCAGGCGCCGTCCCCGTCACCGGCGTCGTAGTGGGTGGCGACTCCCCGGTAGGTGACCGCGGGCCGGATCCGCCCCGCCAGCGGCGCCGCGGCGGAACCGGTCCGGGGGGCGGTGGCCGTGGCCGACGGCTGCCGGGAGGAGGCGGTGGCGGTCGGGTGCGACGCCGGGGTGGACGCGGCGGCGGACGAGGACGGGGAGGCAGACGGGGATCGGGACTGGGACCGAGACCGGGACGTCTCGGACGGTGTCCGCTTCGTAGACGACGGGGCGCCGGCCTGATCGCCGGCGAGGGACGTGGCCCGGGCGTGCCCGGCGTCGTCCGCCCGGCGACCGGGCTGGAACGCGACGACCAGCAGTACGACGAGCCCGGCGGCCAGCACGGCGATGCCGGGGACGAGCGCGGCGCGGCGCTTGCGGGGAGGGCGGCGGCGATGCGACGGGAGCGCCACGGATGATTCCTTACCTGACCGGGTTCGGGGGAACGCGTGGTTGCCGTGAAATACGGGTGGAGGGGGTCTCCGACTCATCAGTGGCCGCGGGGCGGGAAAAGGTTGCCGGAGCGGCCCGACGTTCCGGTCGTGGCGGGATCGCGGCGTCGGGCGGGGATTGTGACCTTCGTCGCCGCAGGGGGTCCCCGGGGTGTTCCGCGCCCTCCCGGGCATCGGTGGCGCCGGTGACCGTACGTACGGTGTCTCGGGAGGTCAGGGCTCCGCGACCGCCCGGCCGCCGCCGGGAAACACCGCGACCGGCGAGCCAATATCTGTGTTCGCAAAGTGAGAATTAAGCACGGCGCGCACCGAGTATTCCCGACCATCGGACCGGGCCGAAATCATCGACAGTGCAGGGCCGGTCGCGCCATGCTACTGTCGATCTCAGTTGCAGGTGTGATTGCCAGAAGGTTCATTTCTTCCTACGGCGTCATCACGGCGACACGGAACCCGCACAGGGCGGATTCCCGACACCGCCTCCGAAGGAGAAATGAAATGGCTACTGGAACCGTGAAGTGGTTCAACGCGGAAAAGGGCTTCGGCTTCATCGAGCAGGACGGCGGCGGCGCCGACGTCTTCGCCCACTACTCGAACATCGCCGCCCAGGGCTTCCGCGAGCTGCTGGAAGGCCAGAAGGTGTCCTTCGACATCGCGCAGGGCCAGAAGGGCCTGACGGCCGAGAACATCGTTCCCGCCTGACATAACGCACCATCACACACTTCGCAGTTGGGGCCCGCGCCTAGGGGTGCGGGCCCCGACTCGCTGTATTCAGGGGCCGTCCGACCGCAGGCTCCTGCGCATCTCCTCAGCTTTACGGGCGGTGGCGCATTTACCGTTGCCCCGACCGCCCTCCGACGACTTTGGCTCGTTCTCGCAATTCTCTGCGCCGCTCATTTGCTGCGGGAATTCCTTGCACGTGCCGCTTCGATGCCATGTGCCGCGACAAGGAAGGTTCCGCATGAATCGCGCCCGCACGTCCCGTAGCTACGACCGCTCCCGAGGGGGCTCCGGCGCCCCCCGCTCCGGCGCCGCCCGCTCCAGCGCTCCGCGCCGCTCGCGCGGCTACGGAAGCCGACCGGCCGCGCCGGCCGAGTTCGCCCTGCCGGAGACGGTCACGCCTCCGCTGCCCGCCGTCGAGTCGTTCGCCGAACTCGGCCTGTCGGCGCAGTTGCTGGCCGCGCTCGGCCACGAAGGAGTGACCGTACCGTTCCCGATCCAGGCGGCGACCCTGCCGAACTCCCTGGCCGGGCGGGACGTGCTCGGCCGTGGCCGCACCGGCTCGGGCAAGACGCTCGCCTTCGGTCTCGCCCTCCTGGCCCGGACCGCGGGACGACGCGCCGAGCCTCGGCAGCCCCTCGCCCTCGTCCTCGTCCCCACCCGCGAGCTCGCCCAGCAGGTCACCGACGCGCTCACCCCGTACGCCCGTCCCCTCGGGCTGCGGCTGGCCACCGTCGTCGGCGGGACGTCGATCGGCAGGCAGGCCGGCGCGCTGCGGGGCGGGGCGGAGGTCGTCGTCGCGACGCCCGGGCGGCTGAAGGACCTGATCGGCCGCGGCGACTGCCGCCTGGACGACGTCGAGATCACCGTCCTGGACGAGGCCGACCAGATGGCCGACATGGGCTTCATGCCCCAGGTCACCGCCCTGCTCGACCAGGTACGCCCCGACGGTCAGCGGATGCTCTTCTCGGCCACCCTGGACCGCAACGTCGACCTCCTGGTCCGCCGCTACCTCAGCGACCCGGTGGTCCACTCCGTCGACCCGTCGGCGGGCGCGGTCACCACGATGGAGCACCACGTGCTGCACGTGCACGACACGGACAAGCACCGGACGACCACCGACATCGCGGCGCGCGACGGTCGCGTGATCATGTTCCTGGACACCAAGCACGCGGTGGACCGGCTGACCAAGCATCTGCTGAGCAGCGGTGTCCGCGCCGCGGCCCTGCACGGCGGCAAGTCGCAGCCGCAGCGCACCCGGACCCTCACGCAGTTCAAGAGCGGGCACGTGACCGTCCTGGTGGCGACCAACGTCGCCGCGCGCGGCATCCACGTCGACAACCTCGACCTGGTCGTCAACGTCGATCCGCCCAGCGACCACAAGGACTACCTGCACCGTGGCGGCCGCACGGCCCGCGCCGGCGAGTCCGGCAGCGTCGTCACCCTGGTGACGCCCGATCAGCGCCGCGACATGAACCGCCTGATGGCCTCGGCCGGCATCACCCCGCGGATCACTCAGGTGCGCCCGGGTGACGAGGAACTGAGCCGCATCACGGGGGCCCAGACCCCCTCCGGCGTCCCGGTCGTCATCGCGGCGCCGGAGACGGAACGCCCTCGCCGCACGGCTTCCTCATCGCGCGGTCGCGGGGGGCGTGGAGGACGCGGCACCCGCGCGGGCGGTGACGGCCGTGAGGGTCGCGGCGCGCGTGACGGGGACCGGAACACCGGAAACGCTGGGAACGGCGGAAACGCTGGGAACGGCGGGAGTGACGGAACCGGTCGTGGTGGGCGCGCTGTCGACGGCCGCCCGGCCGGTGAAGCTGCCCGGCGCAGGCCGCGCCGGCAGCGCGCCTACGGATCGGCCGCGTAACCGCCGTGCGGCGCCACGCGCCCGCCCCGTCGGCACCTTTCACCCCGCCGGTCCAGCCGGTCCCGCCCGTTGGGCTCGTACCGCTCGTACGGCCCGTCCGGCCCGTGCGGGGTCGAGTCTCAGGAGGCACCTTGACGCAGGATCAGGACCAGGACCAGATTCAGGACCGCGGGCCGGCTTCCGGCCCCGGGAGCACGGCCGACGCGGACACGTGCGGACCGCGGGTCCGTGACGACATGACCGTCGAGGTCGCCCTGGCCGTCATGGCCGCCGCCCGGGTGGAGCACCTGACCCTGTGCGACAGGGACGACCAGAGCACGGGCCGGATCACCCTCGCCCGTCTCGCGATCCTCCGTGACAGTGCCACGTACACGGACCGGATCCGGCTACGGGACGTCCTCGACGGCCCCTTCGCCGCGGCCGGCACCGCACGCGTCGCGCATGCCGCCGTCGCAGGCGTCGCATCCGTCATGGACACCTGTCTCCGACCTGTCTGACCTGGCCCCCTCCGTCCCCCTTCCCTCTGTGAGGCATCATGCGCTGCATCATCGCCCGCTACCCGTTCGAGCTGACCAAAGCCGGAGTGCTGGAGTCGATGAAGGGCGTCACGCCCGAACTCGTCACGGGAGAGTCCGTCACCATCGGCCGTCGCCGCTACCCCGTCAAGCAGGTGGGCCAGATCATCACCCGACAGGACCGTCGTGACTTCACCAGCGGTGAAGTCACCCGGGCCATGGCCCGCCTCGGCTTCACCTGCCACGCCGCCCCCGGCGCCGAGCCGGCGCCGGAGCTCACTCCGCTCCAGACCGCGGCCGCACTGCTCGGCGACAGCGACACGCTGGGCGGGTGAGCCGGCGGATCCGCCGCCGTAACAGATGTGGGCCCTGCCGACGCGTGTCGGCAGGGCCCACATCTGTGTCCACGGATCTCCCGCGGTGGTCCAGCGGGACCCTTCCGAGCCCGAGCCCAAAATCTACCGAGCCCAAAATCTACCTTTGTCAGAGTAGACATTCACTTCCCGCAGTCCTACGCTTTTTCTTGCAGACAGTAAGAGCGCGACAGGAACGGAGGAGCAGACGCCATCAGGATCGCCCGGCCCGAACGCCCTCGGACCGGGTACCGCGAGGACCCGGATAGGACGGTGGTCCACGGTCACGGAGTTGCGATCCCCGCACCCGGCCCCTTACGAGCCGGACAGCGGAAAGACGAGGTCGGCGCAGCGATAGCACCGACAGATGGTGTTCAATTTCCTTCGGGGCCCCGGTGCCGCACGGCACCAGGGCCCCTCGACGCGTGCGCAACGAGGTGAAATGACAGCAGACAGCCCCCTCAACAACCGTCTGGAAGACGACGATTACCCCGCATACACGATGGGCCGGGCCGCCGAGATGCTCGGCACGACCCCGGGCTTCCTCCGAGCCATCGGCGAAGCCCGCCTGATCACGCCGCTCCGCTCCGAGGGCGGGCATCGCCGGTACTCCCGCTACCAGCTGCGGATCGCAGCCCGCGCCCGCGAACTCGTCGACCGAGGGACGCCGATCGAGGCTGCCTGCCGCATCGTCATCCTCGAGGACCAGCTCGAGGAAGCTCAGCGCATCAACGCCGAGTACCGCCGCGCCGCGCAGCAGGCGTCCAGCGGTTCCGCGCCCGAGTCCTCCTGACCGCGCGGAACCGCTTCCCGGCGGCACCCGTCCGGGGTACCTGGTCGTCGGTGCCGTCAGACGGTGCTGCGGGCTCCGGGGAGGGCGTCACCGAACTCGATCTCCGAGTACCGCCGCTTCAGCCCGGCTCCGGTTCCGCTGATCGTGGTCGACCCGCTGGTCACGGGGCCGGCCGCGGATCCCCGGGCCGTCCACAGCAGACCGTCGAGGTTCTCGCCGGGGACGCCGACCACCACCTCGGCCCTGCCGTCCTTGGTGACGTCGACGAGATGCGTCGCCGCCGCGAACAGGTCCCCGGTCTCCGCGGTTCCGGGCACGCCGGCCGTGTTCTGGGTGCAGACGCGCGAGCCGGTCGCGGTGAGACCGGCGGCCGATCCACGCAGCAGCGTCGCCTGTCCCGCGGCCTTGGCTGATCCCAGCGCCTCGCCCGGAGCGCCGACGACGACGTCGGCGTACCTGTCACCATCGGCGTCGCCGACGCTGAGCGACGCCCCGAACTGGTCGCCGTCCTCGCCCGCACCCGGCACCCCGGCGGTGTCCTGGTGGATGACCTGCGGTTTCTGGTCCGGTGTGATGCCCTGAGGGCCGCCGTAGAGGACCTGGATCTCGCCGCCGCGGTGGGCCGGGGTGGAACCGGACGTCAGGGAGGCGTCGTAGGGCACCCCGGTGACCAGGTCGCCGTAGCCGTCGCCGTCGATGTCGCCGATCTGTCCGGACAGGCCGTCGGCGAGCGGCAGTTCGGTGTACGTGCCGTCGTGCCCCTCGGCGTGGACGGGCCCGCTGACGTCTCCGTCGGTGGGACCGGGCAGCCAGAAACGCTCGGCTCTTCCGTCGCCGTCGACGTCCCCCATGACGACACCGCGGTTGGTGCCCAGGTCGTTCACGAAGGCCCGCCGGGCCGGCGCGCCGGTGCGGGTGAACGGCCCGTTGTACGTGGTGGCGCCGCAGTCGCCGGTGACCGCGACATCGGGGGCTCCGTCGCCGGTGACATCGCCCACCGCGATACCGGCGGCGAAACCGCAGCCCTCGTCCAGGCCGGTCGGCGGCGACACGGCCGCTCCGCCCTTGAGGCCACCGGCGCTTCCCCACACCACGGTGAGCGAGCCGACGCCCCACATGGTGCCCGCGGACTCGTCCGGGGTGCCGATCAGCAGATCGGCGTAGCCGTCACGGTCCAGGTCCGCGGAGGCGACCGCGGTCCCGAACTCGTCCCATTCCTCCGGCGCGCCGGGGATGCCGGCGGTGGCCTGCGTGATGACCGTGTGCCGGGAGGCCGAGACCCCGCTCGCCGAGCCGTACAGCACGACGACCGCGCCCGCGGCGTCGACCGTGCCGTTGGCCGCGCCGGGCGCGCCGACGGCCAGGTCTCGGTAGCCGTCGCCGTTGAAGTCGTCCTGCACGGCCGCTGTGTTGGAGCCCTTGTAGGGCGCACCGGCCGCCGCCGCGGGACCGGCCGGCAGCGCGACGACGGTCAGTGCGGCGGCCGCGCAGACGGCGATGGCGGAGGCGACGAACCGCGAGGCGGATGCGCGAGCCGGGACGCGCGGGGAGGCGGCGGTGGCGCGGGAGGACATGACGGCTCCGGATTCGGGTGCGGACCGGACGGGCCGGATGGAGTGGATGCGGCGGACGGTCTGGAGGGGGCGGGGGTGCGTCACGGGCCGGTCACCAGGCTTCCGAAGCGGCCGGCGCCGGCCGAGCCGAGGCCCACGCCGCCGGTGCTGACGCTGGTCGCGGCGGCCGTGGTGACGGAGGCCGCCGAGCCCCGCAGTGACCACAGGGCGCCCGCGCCGCCGTTCTCGCCGGGAGCGCCGACGACGAGGTCCGCGTAGCCGTCCTTGTTCGTGTCGACGAGGCGCACCGCCGCACCGAACGCGTCGCCCGCCTCCGAACTGCCCGGAACGCCGGGGCTGTTCTGCGTCCAGGTGCGGGCGTGCGCGGTGTCCAGTTCCGCGCCGGTGCCGCGTACGACGGTGACGGCGCCGCTGCCGCCGTTCTCGCCCGGGGCGCCGATCACGAGGTCCGCCCGGCCGTCCTTGTCGGTGTCACCGATGGCGATCGAGGCGCCGAAGCGGTCCTTGGCCTCGCCGGAACCGGGCACCCCGGGGGTGTCCTGAGTGATCGTCTGGATGCGGCTCGGGGAGCCCGAGTACCCGGCGTCGTAGTAGACGGTGACCCGGCCGCCGAGTGAGGTGTCCGGACTCTGCGACGGGTCCTCGGGGTTGCCGATGACAAGGTCGGGAGCGCCGTTGCCGTTCAGGTCGCCGACCGCCGACACGGTGCCCGCGGGCAGGTCGGCGCCCTCGAAACCGGCCGGGTCGGCGAAGTGCGTGCGGGGGTCGTCGCCGGTGCCGTCGTAGCCCCAGCCGCCGTCCCAGTCGCCCCGGCCGTGGACGATCAGGCGGTCGTCGTCGGTGTCGGGCAGGTCGATCGCGGTCAGCGCGACGATGCCGTACGCCGGGTTGAAGGTGAAGCCGTTGCCGGAGGTGCCGGACTGCGCCGACAGGTCCGCCGGCATGAAGGTCACCTCGGCGTCGTTGGCGCCGACGGCGATCGACAGCTTGCCGTCGTTGACGGGGTTCAGACCGTCGTAGACGCCGACGGCGAGGGTACGGCCGTAGGCGTCGTGCGAGTTCGGCCACGGGTCGTCGACCGTCTTGCCCTTGGTCAGGCCGGACGCGGTGCCGTAGACGACCGTGACCGAGCCGCCGCCGTCGTCGCCGGCGACGTCCTCGCCAGGGGCGCCCACGACCAGGTCGCTGTAGCCGTCGCGGTTGAGGTCGTACACCACGACGGCGGCGCCGAACCGGTCACCGGCCTCGGCGGTCCCGGGAATCCCGGTGGAGTTCTGCGTCAGCAGGGTGCGCCTGGTGGGGTCGATGCCGTGCGAGGTGCCGTACATCACGACCACGGCACCGGCCTTGGCATGACCCGCCACCTTGGCGTCGGGCGCGGAGACGACGACATCGCGGTAGCCGTCCTTGTTCAGGTCACCCGGCGTGCCGACGGCGGCACCGGCACTCGCCGCGACCAGCGGGGTGAGCCCCGCGGCCAGCAGTGTCGCGGACATCAGCAGAGTGCGTTTGCGCACGGGCTCCTCCAGCGGGGCATCCGGAACGACGATCGACGCGCCGACCGCACGCAGGGCATGGGACGCGTGTCATGTCATGGCCCGCATGGGACCTCATGGCCCGCATGGGATGTCATGGGACGTCACGGCACGCAAGTCAGGTCATGACACACATGGCACGCGGCACATGGCATGGCAGCGTCAGAGTCGGCGAACACAAGACTGTCGGAGGGCGCGGAGGGTTGTACATCCGAGGACCGCACATTGCGGCACGCCGCCCCGGCCATAGAATCGAACATGTGAACGACTCTGGCCCCTCGCGACTCGCCCTGCTGCGCTTCCTGGAGCGCGTGCAGGTGCGGGACCTGGAGCGCACCCGCCGGTGGATCGCCGACGAGGAACGCCGCGAAGCCGAACGGCAGCGCGGCATCAAGGCCCGCCCTCCCGCCCCGGACTGGCTGATCGAACCCGGCCTGAACCGCCTGTCCGCGGCGTACGTCCACGTCGGCGGCTGCTGGAACGCGGCCAAGCGCAGCCGCGCCGCCGACCGGAACCAGGCCCTGCGCGCTCTCACCGAGGGCGTCAAACCCTGCCCACAGTGCCGCCCGGACAGCGCGCTGGGCTTCCTGGACGGGTGAGCCCCCCGGATGAGGTGGGAGCCCGTACACCACTTCTCACCACGCAGCGCCTCTGCGCCCTCCGACCAGCCCTTTACCTACCCCCTGCCTACACATCTGCCGCGGCCCGCCACTAATGTTTCGCCGCTGCCGTGCGGACGATCAAGACGCCGTCCGTTCACCTTGGGGGAGAGTGCACGGCAGCCATCCATTCACTTGTGGGGGCACCTTGAACATGCGTATGCGCCGCATACTTGCGGCGCTCACCGGTACCGCCGCGCTCGCGGCGGGGCTCGTCGCCGCGCTTCCGGGACCGGCGGCAGCCGTCCCCGGCAACTGGCCCGCCACCGACGGGAAGCTGCTGTACACGGACGTCGGCGGCTGGATGCACTTCATCAACACCGACGGGTCCCGGCACGACCAGTTCGGCACGTCCGGAAACCAGGGCGCCTGGTCCGCCGACGGCAGTCAGGTCGCCTTCGTGAACGGCGACCGCATCGGCACGGCATGGGCCGATTCCGAGGACATCGGGATCAGCATCGCCATGCCGTCGGGCAGCGGCTGGCATCCGCAGGATCCGACCTTCTGGCGCGGTGGCGGCGACATCGTCTTCGCGGCCGGTGGCCGGCTGCGCCTGACCGCGGCCGACGGCACCCGCGCGCCCAAGGCCCTGTTCGGCACCGATGTCGACGGCTGCGACTCCCAGCCGAGCGGCGCGGTGAACGGCATGCTCGCCTTCGTGCGGACGGGGACCGGTTGCGCCACGGTAGGCACCCCGGCCGTCTGGGTCTACAACGGCCGTTCCGGCGCGTTCACCAAGGTGGCCGCCGACGCGAACGAGCCGAGCATCTCCCCCGACGGCCAGTCGGTGGCCTTCACCCGGTCGGTCGACGGACACAAGCAGATCTTCACGGTCAGGACCGACGGCACCGGTCTGACCCAGCTCACCACGGACGCGACCGACCACTACCGTCCCGCCTGGTCGCCGCAGGGCGGCCGGATCGCGTACGACATCTACGTCTCCGGCAATCCGGACGTCGTCCAGGGCCCGCAGGTGTGGATCCACGACCTCGGCACGGGTACGGAGACCCAGGTGCCCATGGCCGCCGGCACCGACGTCGCCTGGCAGCCGCTCCGTGACAACGTGATCTCCCGTGTCTGGGGTTCCGACAATTACGGCACGAACATCGCCGCGTCCAAGTGGACCTGGAACACCGTCGGTACGAGCACTCCCGGCTTGAAGAACGCCAACGCGGCCGTGCTCATCAGCAAGTCCGACTCGGCGTACGCCACGACCGCGACATCGCTGGCGGGCAAGAAGCGAGGGCCGGTGCTGATGACCTCCGGCACGGGCCTGGACTCCTCGGTGCAGACGGAGCTCAAGCGCATGCTGCCGAAGGGCAAGACGGTCTACCTGGTCGGCGGGAGCACGATCCTCAACAGCACGGTGGCGTCCAAGGTGACGTCGCTCGGATACGTGGCCAAGCGGCTGTCCGGCACCTCGCGCTACTCCACCTCGGTGGCCGTGGCCAAGGCCGTCACCGGCACGCCGAAGTACATCTTCCTGGCAACCGGCACCGACTACCACAACGCCATGGCGGCGAGTTCCGCCGCCGGTTCCCTGGGCGGCTCCGGAACCGCGGTTGTCGTACTGACCGACGGCACGACCATGACGTCGTCGGTCTACGGGTACCTCAACAAGTACAGTCCGAGCACGACGAACATCATCACGGTGGGGACCGACGCCGAGTCCGCGCTGGCCAAGGCGTACAACGCCGGCAAGATGCCGAACTGGCCCAGCAGGTACAGCTATTACCGGGTCGCCGGCGCCACTCCGCAGTCGAACGCCATGCGGCTCGCCGACCTGTGGTGGTCGCTGCCTTCGAACGCCGCGGTGGCCTCCGTGGGCAGCTGGCGCGACGGCGTCTCAGCGTCCTCGGCGATGACCACGTACGGTCCGCTGCTGTGGACCGACACCACCTCGCTGCCGTACGACACCAAGCGGTACCTGATGCGCATGTCGTCGAGCATGTACCACGTGGCTGTCTTCGGCGGCTCGGGATCGGTCGACGCGTCCGTCATTCCCAAGATCGGTGCGGCGATCGGAGTGGGCACCCACTACGTCTACACGCCGTACTACAAGGGCGTGGCGTCACAGGCCACGGCTGCTCAGCCGCTGTCCACCGGCAACGACAAGCCCGCGGCGAGCCCGGACCTGGCCCCTCTCCGGGTGACGATCAAGAGGTGACTGCGTGCCCGGCCGCCCGCCTCGGCGGCGGCCGGGCACGGCTTGCCCTCCGCGTCCACGAAGCGCATGCCCCGCAGATCGCCTCGAAGCATGAAGAGACCCCCTCCGGCCTGTGTTGTCACAGTCCGAAGGGGGTCTTCCCCAGTGTGGCGGCGCCAGGATTCGAACCTGGGAAGGCTGAGCCGGCAGATTTACAGTCTGCTCCCTTTGGCCGCTCGGGCACACCGCCGGGGTTGATGCCCGGGTGAACCGCTTTTCGGCGGTGCTCCCTGGCAACGACGTAAACAATACCCGATGCGCAGGGGTGCTTCGCCACCCGATTGATCTGCTCATGGAGGGCGGCAGGTGACTAGGCTTGGCCGGATGCGGCCCGGACCACGCCGGGCTCGGCGGCCGCCCCCACGTACGCCGACACGCACCCGATACGCACTCTGATACAAGGAGCCACAGGACATGGCCGACTCCAGTTTCGACATCGTCTCGAAGGTCGAGCGGCAGGAGGTCGACAACGCCCTCAACCAGGCCGCCAAGGAGATCTCGCAGCGCTACGACTTCAAGGGTGTGGGCGCCTCGATCTCGTGGTCCGGCGAGAAGATCCTGATGGAGGCGAACTCGGAGGACCGCGTCAAGGCCGTCCTCGACGTCTTCCAGTCCAAGCTGATCAAGCGGGGCATCTCGCTGAAGGCCCTGGACGCGGGCGAGCCCCAGCTCTCCGGCAAGGAGTACAAGATCTTCGCGTCGATCGAGGAGGGCATCTCCCAGGAGAACGCGAAGAAGGTCGCGAAGATCATCCGCGATGAGGGTCCCAAGGGGGTCAAGGCCCAGGTGCAGGGCGACGAGCTGCGCGTCAGCTCCAAGAGCCGGGACGACCTGCAGGCCGTGATCGCCCTTCTGAAGGGCAAGGACTTCGACTTCGCGATCCAGTTCGTCAACTATCGGTGACGAGTCGCCCCGGGAAGGGCGGGCCCCCGGCAGGCGCCCGCCCTTCCCTGCTGCCGGCCGCAGTTCAAGGTGCGCTCAGTCGCGCGAGTTGCCGAACAGGATCCGGTAGACGATCAGGAGAACCAGCGAACCGCCGATCGCCGCGGCCCAGGTCGCACCGTCGTAGAAGTCCTTCGTGATCGGGTGGTCCAGCCAACGGGCCGATATCCAGCCGCCGACGAACGCGCCCGCGATGCCGATGAGCGTCGTGCCGATGAAGCCGCCCGGGTCGCGGCCCGGCAGCAGGAACTTGGCGATGGCCCCGGCCAACAGCCCCAGGAGGATCCAGCTGATGATGGTCATGCCGTGAACCTGCCCTTCTTTGCTGTGCCCGCGCTGTCCCGGTCCTGTGACTCTGGACCGGGCCCGCTGTGCGTCGTGCCAGCGCCGGTGTTCGCGCTGTGTTGTCGAGGAGGACGTCACCGCGGCATCCCGCGGTTGCGCTGATCAGTAGGGTGCGAGCCATGACACAGCCCGGTTCCGCACCCGAAGCTCCCGAACTCCGGCGCACTCTCGGCGTGGCGGACGCGGTGGTCATCGGGCTCGGCTCGATGGTCGGGGCGGGGATCTTCGCCGCGCTGGGGCCCGCGGCACGCGCGGCCGGGTCCGGACTGCTGCTGGGGCTCGCGGTGGCCGCCGTGGTCGCCTACTGCAACGCCACGGCTTCGGCACGGCTGGCCGCCCTGTACCCGGCGTCGGGCGGCACCTACGTGTACGGGCGCGAGCGGCTCGGGGAGTTCTGGGGCTATCTCGCGGGCTGGTCGTTCGTGGTCGGGAAGACGGCCTCCTGTGCGGCGATGGCGCTCACCGTCGGGACGTACGTGTGGCCCGCGCAGGCGCATGCCGTCGCCGTCGCGGCCGTGGTGGCGCTGACCGCGGTGAACTACGGCGGCATCCGGAAGTCCGCCTGGCTGACCCGGGCGATCGTGGCGGTGGTCCTGGCTGTCCTCGCTTCCGTGGTGGTCGTGTGTCTGGGCTCCGGCGCGGCCGACGCCGGACGGCTGGACGTCGGGGCGTCCGCCGGCGCGGGCGGGGTGCTGCAGGCGGCCGGTCTGCTGTTCTTCGCGTTCGCCGGGTACGCGCGCATCGCCACGCTCGGCGAGGAGGTGCGGGATCCGGCGCGCACCATCCCGCGGGCGATCCCGCTGGCCCTGGGCATCGCGCTGGTGGTGTACGCGGCTGTCGCGGTGGCCGTCCTTTCCGTGCTGGGTGCCGACCGGCTCGGGTACGCGGCCGCTCCGCTGGCCGACGCGGTGCGGGCCGCCGGGGTGCCGGGGCTGGCGCCGGTGGTGCGGGCCGGCGCCGCCGTGGCCGCGCTGGGTTCGCTGCTCGCCCTGATTCTGGGCGTCTCGCGGACCACGCTGGCCATGGCCAGGGACCGGCACCTGCCCGGCGCGCTGTCGGCCGTGCATCCCCGTTTCCAGGTGCCGCACCGGGCCGAACTGGCCGTGGGCGCGGTGGTCGCCGTCCTCGCCGCCACGGTGGACGTGCGGGGCGCCATCGGGTTCTCCTCCTTCGGTGTGCTGGCGTACTACGCGGTGGCCAACGCCTCGGCCTGGACCCTGGATCGAGCCGTGAAGGCGCGGGCGCTGCCGGCGCTGGGCCTCTTCGGCTGCGTGGTCCTGGCCTTCTCGCTGCCGGGGGTGTCGGTGGTCGTGGGTGCGGGTGTGCTGGTGGTGGGTGTGGTCGCGTTCTGGGCGCGACGGTGGATGGCCGCGCGGTAGCGGGCCGGGGCCGGCCCCTAGACCGGCGCGGTACGGGGATCACGGCGGTGGGACGTGCCGGTGCTGCGCGGGGTGGCCGATGCGGTGGGGGAACGGGTAGGGGCCGGCATCGGACGGGCAGGGGGAGGAGGTCGTCGCCGGGCGCGCACCACTGCGAGCAGCGCCGCGCGTGCGTGGTCGGTCTGTGCTGTGGCCCGCCGTGTCAGGAGGCTCCCGTCCGCGTCGTGCGTATGCGGAAGTCGGGCCAGGGCGCCAGGTCCATGTCCTCGTTCGTCTCCTCGTACCAGCCCGTGCCGTCGGCCCAGGCGCGCAGCCACTCCGTGAGGCTCGGGGCGTCGACGAACCAGGCGTGGTCGGCGTCGTCCGCGTTCGGCTCGAAGAGCAGGACCGTCGCCCGAGGGCTGCGGCAGTCCACGCACGCGTACATGGCGCAGCCCCAGTGGGATATCGGCAGGACCCCCTCGGGCCAGGGCCAGTCGGGGTCCTTGCGGGCGTCGGCGCGGTTGGCGAGGTACTGCACGACGGCGGCGGGCTCACCGGCGGGCGGGCCGTCGAGGAGGGGCAACAGGCCGTACTCCGGACCGAATCCGCCGTCCCCTATCCGCAGGTAGAGGTCGGCGAGCAGCGGGGGCAGGGGGAAGCCCAGGACGGCCTCGGCGCGGGCCAGGGTGGCCGCGTCGACGGGGGCGGGGAGCGAAGTCCAGCCCCAGGGACGGGTGTTCCGTGCCTTCTCGGCCACTCGTGCCAGCAACTGCTCGTTCTCGGTCATGGGTTCATGATGCAGTGCGGCACTGACAATCGGGCCGGCCTGTGGACAGCCGTCAGGCTGTGGAAAACCTGGTCACCCGGACGAGGGCGGACGGACCGCCCGTCACGGCATCGCCCCTGCTCAGCGCGGCGCGAACGGTTGGTCGGTGCGCACGATCTCGCGCCCGAGCGGCATCAGCGAGACCGGAATCAGCTTGAAGTTGGCGATGCCGAACGGGATCCCGATGATGGTGACGCACAGCGCGAGTCCCGTGACGATGTGCGCGATCGCCAGCCACCAGCCCGCGAGGATCAGCCAGAGGACGTTGCCGACGCAGGAGGGCGCACCCGCGTCGCGCCGTTCGACGGTCGTGTACCCGAAGGGCCACAGGGCGTAGACACCGATGCGGAAAGCCGCGACGCCGAACGGTATGCCGATGATGGTGAGGCACAGCAGGAGGCCCGCCGCCAGGTATCCGAGGAACAGCCAGAAGCCGCTCAGGACGAGCCATATGACGTTCAGGATGGTTTTCACTGGAGACGACCTGCCATCTTCTCGAGCCGGGCGATACGTTCCGCCATCGGCGGGTGCGTCGAGAACATCTTGGAGAGCCCCTGGCCGGGGCGGAAGGGGTTCGCGATCATCATGTGGCTCGCGGTCTCGATGCGCGGCTCGGGCGGCAGCGGCAGTTGCTTGGTGCCCGCCTCCAGCTTGCGCAGGGCGCCGGCGAGTGCGAGGGGGTCGCCGGTGAGCTGGGCGCCGGACGCGTCGGCCTCGTACTCCCGGGAACGGCTGATGGCCAGCTGGATCAGGCTCGCCGCGAGCGGGCCCAGGATCATGATCAGCAGCATGCCGAGGAGGCCGGGACCGTCGTCGTCGTCCGAGCGGCCGATCGGGATGAGCCAGGCGAAGTTGACCAGGAACATGATCACGGAGGCGAGGGCGCCGGCGACCGACGAGATCAGGATGTCGCGGTTGTAGACGTGGCTGAGCTCGTGGCCGATGACACCCCGCAGCTCGCGTTCGTCGAGGATGCGCAGGATGCCTTCGGTGCAGCACACGGCGGCGTTGCGCGGATTGCGGCCGGTCGCGAAGGCGTTGGGGGCCTCCGTCGGGGAGATGTACAGGCGCGGCATGGGCTGACGGGCCTGAGTGGAGAGCTCTCGGACCATGCGGTAGAGCGCCGGGGCCTCGAACTCGCTCACCGGGCGGGCTCGCATCGCGCGCAGCGCCAGCTTGTCGCTGTTCCAGTACGCGTACGCGTTCGTGCCCAGCGCGACCAGGACCGCGACGATCAGCCCCGTACGGCCGAAGAAGCTGCCGATGACGATGATGAGGGCGGACAGTCCCCCGAGGAGTACTGCGGTCCTCAGTCCGTTGTGCCGGCGGTGCACGGTACGCCCTCCATGTGGTGCAGCAGGGGAACCCATTGCTTGCGGATCTTGCTCGCTGTCTCCGAACCACCGGTGCCGTGGTGTCACGTCCAGTGGACCCTCCCGCTCTGGTCAACGCGAGGCGAGGGTCACTAGTTCCCTTGTGCGCGCGGGCTACCCCTTGAGCCGCCCGGGTGAGGGACGCGGTCGGACTCTCACGAGAGCCGGGCGCTCGTGAGAGTCGGAAGCGCAGAGAGCCGGACGCTCAGAAGAGGGTCGTGTCGGCGAACCGCAGGACGAGTTGGGGGGCTCCGGACAGGGCGATGCCGACGACGCCGGTGAGGGTGACGGCGGCCGTGAGGGGCGCGGGGAGGCGGTGGCTGACGGGCTCGCCCTCGGGGGCCCGGAACAGCAGGGCGGTCCACTGGAGGTAGTAGAAGAGCGCGATCACGACGTTGACCGCCATCACCACGGCCAGCCAGCCGAGTCCCGCGTCGACGGCCGCGGAGAAGACGGTGACCTTGGCGAACAGGCCGATGACGCCGGGCGGCAGTCCGGCCAGGCAGAGCAGGAAGAAGGCCAGCAGGAGGGCGGCGAGCGGGTTGCTCGCGTAGAGGCCGCGGTAGTCCGTGATGCGGTTGGCGGAGCGGGTGCGGCCCACCAGGGCGGCCACCGCGAAGGCGCCGAGGTTCACGGCGGCGTACATGAGGGCGTACGCGAGCGTGGAGCCGACCGAGCGCTCGGCGTCGTCGGAGTAGGCGGCCGCGGCGATCGGCACCAGGAGGTAGCCGGCCTGCCCCACGGACGACCAGGCGAGGAGGCGTACGGCGCTGTACGCGCGGGTGGCCTGCTGGCGCAGGGCGCCGACGTTGCCGACGGTCATGGTGAGCGCGGCCAGGGCGGCGAGGGCGGGACCCCAGACGTCGGCGTACGACGGGAAGGCGACGACGGTGACGAGGATCAGGCCGGAGAAGCCGACGGCCTTGCCGACGACCGACAGATAGGCGGCGATCGGCAGGGGCGCCCCCACGTAGGTGTCCGGCACCCAGAAGTGGAAGGGCACCGCGGCGGTCTTGAAGGCGAAGCCGACGAGGGTGAGGACGACGCCGGTCTGGGCGAGGGTGTGCAGCTGTCCGTCGACGTGCTGGATCCGTCCGGCGACCTGGGTGAGGTAGAGCGTGCCGGTGGAGGCGTAGACGAAGCTGATGCCGAGGAGGCTGACGGCGGTGGCGGTGACCGACGACAGGAAGAATTTCAGGGCCGCCTCGGAGGACTTCCTGTCGCCGTGCCGGATGCCGACCAGGGCGAAGGCGGGCAGGGAGGCGACCTCCAGGGCGACGACGAGGGTCGCGAGGTCGCGGGAGGCGGGCAGCAGGGCCGCGCCGGCCGCCGAGGACAGCAGCAGGAACCAGTACTCCCCTTCGGGGAGCCGCCGGTCGGCGTCCTTCAGGGCGGTGACCGACAGCAGCGCGGAGAGGAGGGCGCCGCCGAGGACGAGGAACTGGATGACGAGGGTGAAGCGGTCCGCGGTGTAGCTGCAGGCGCCGGCGCCGTCCTTCAGGCAGAAGGTGGACCGGTCGCCGTCGCGGAGGGGCAGCAGCAGGGCCGCGGAGGCGGCGAGTCCGGCGACGGAGACCCAGCCGAGCAGCGGTTTCCTGGCCTCGCCGACGAACAGGTCGGCGACGAGGACGACGAGGGCGACGACCGCCGCGAGGGTGGGCGGCGCGATGGCGAGCCAGTCGACGGACTGGACGAGGTCCGCGGCCTGCGGCTGGGCCAGGTAGCTCATCGGGTGCCTCCTGCGAGGAGCTGCTGCACGGCCGGGTCGGTCAGGCCGAGGAGGGCCTTGGGCCACAGTCCGGCGACGACGGTGAGGGCGACGAGGGGCGTCCACGCCGCGAACTCGTAGGCGTGGACGTCTGCGAGGGTCGGCGCCTGCTGCGGTACGGCGCCCATGCAGACGCGGCGGACCACGACGAGCATGTACGCGGCCGTCAGCAGCGTGCCGAACGCGCCGATGGCCATGAAGGTGAGGAAGGCGGGGCGGCTGAGGTCGGCGGCGGGTTTGAAGGCGCCGAACAGGGCCAGCATCTCGCCCCAGAAGCCGGCGAGGCCCGGCAGGCCGAGCGAGGCGACGGCGCCGAACGCCAGCAGGCCGCCGAGGCGCGGGGCCCTGCCGTAGAGGGCGGCGCCGGTCTCGAATTCGTTCGGCGCGGCGGAGTCGCTCGTTGAGGGGCGGTGGTCGGGCGACGGGAGGGCCAGGGTGTCGAGGTCGGTAGTGCCGGTGCGGTCCTTCAGGGCGCCGACCAGGAAGAACAGCAGGCCGGTGATGAGGCCGTGGGCGATGTTGGCGAACAGGGCGCCGTTGACGCCGGTCGGGGACATGGTGGCGATGCCGAGCAGGACGAAGCCCATGTGGCCGACGGAGGAGTAGGCGATGAGGCGCTTGAGGTCGCCCTTCGCGCCCTGTTTGGCGAGGGCCAGGCAGGCCAGCGATCCGTAGATGATCCCGACGACGGCGAGGGCGGCGAGGTAGGGCGCGAAGGTGTGGAAGCCGTCGGGGGCGACCGGGAGGAGGATCCGGACGAACCCGTACGTACCCATCTTGAGCAGGACACCGGCGAGCAGGACCGAGCCGACGGTCGGCGCGGCGGTGTGCGCGTCGGGCAGCCAGCTGTGCAGCGGCCACATCGGCGTCTTCACCGCGAGCCCGATCCCGATCGCCAGAACGGCGATGACCTGCACGGATGTGGTCAGCGACCGGCCGTTGTCAGTGGCGAGTGCCACCATGTCGAATGTGCCCGCCTTGATTCCGATCAGGAGCAGGCCGAGCAGCATGACGACCGAGCCGAGCAGTGTGTAGAGGATGAAGCGCCAGGCGGCGGCCTGGCGCCCCGCGCCGCCCCAGCGGGCGATGAGGAAGTACATCGGGATGAGCACCGTCTCGAACGCGAGGAAGAACAGCAGCAGATCGAGTACGGCGAAGGTCGCGAGGGTGCCGGACTCGAGGACGAGCAGCAGTGCGACGAACGCCTTCGGGGTCGGGCCCGCGGGCATCTTGAAGTAGGAATACAGCGCGCAGAGGAAGGTCAGCAGCGCGGTCAGGGCCAGAAGGGGGAGGGAGATGCCGTCGATGCCGAGGTGGATCCGCACGTCGAGTGCGGGGATCCAGCTGATGTCCGTGGTGGCCTGCATCTTCGACGGATGGTGGTGGTCGAAGCCGAGCGCCAGGACGATCGCGGCGACGAGGACCGCGCCGGTCACGGTCACGCCGTGCCGCAGCACGGCCTGCTCGGGCGACTTCCCCTTCAGCCCGGGCGGGGCCGGCAGGAGAGCGGCGGCCGCGCCGAGGAGCGGGCCGACGACGACGAACGCCAGAAGGAACTGCATCACGGACTCGCTGATATCGATCACGCCAGCTCACGCTCCCGTGGCGACGAGGACGGCGGCGACCACCAGGACGACGGTGCCGGCGAGCAGCGCGCTCACATAGGTCTGCACATTGCCGGTCTGGGCGCGCCGTACGGCGGTGCCCAGCAGGCGGGGAAGGGCGCCCGCACCGCGTACGTAGGTCTCGACGACCTCGCGGTCGAGGAACCGGACGAGATCGGCTCCGGCCTGGACCGGGCGGACGAAGAGGGCCGCGTACACGGCGTCGAGGCGGAAGCCGACGGCCGCGTGCCGGTGCAGCGGGCCGAGCAGCAGCCGGCCTGGGTCGGCCGGGTCGGGCGCGTGGGCGACGCCGCCGTAAGCGGGTGTGTGGGCGGCGATGGCTGCGGCCTCGACGTGTCCGGCGTCGCCCTCTGGGTGGGCGGCGACCGCGCCGAGCGGCACGCGGGCCGCGAGCGCCGTGGTGTGCCGCCAGGTGGCGTAGGTGACGATGCCGCCGACGAGGGCCACGCCCGTGCCGAGGACGGAGGTGGTCAGGGTCGGGGCGAGGGAACGGCCGTCGAACCAGTCGGGCAGGACCCGGAAGGCGAACCCGCCGAAGGCGAGGGACGGGACGGCGAGCACCCAGAGCACGACGGTCATGGTGAGGGGCTGGCGGCCGTGGTCCGGGGCCTCCGCGCCGTGGCCGCGGAAGGCCAGCAGCCACAGCCGCGTCGCGTACGCCGCGGTGAGCAGCGCGGTGAGCAGTCCGGCGACGAGGACGGTCCAGCCCGCCGCTCCGGGGGCGTGCTCGGTGTGGCCGGTGGCGACGTGCTCGGCGGCGCCGAGGACGGACTCCTTGGAGAAGAAGCCGCTGAACGGCGGGATCGCGGCGAGCGCGAGCAGCGCCACGGTCATCGTCCAGTAGGCGTCGGGGACGCGGTCGCGCAGGTGGCGCATGCGGGACATGGCGGCCAGCGAGTTGGTGCCGGCGGCGTGGATGATCACGCCTGCCGCGAGGAACAGCAGCGCCTTGAAGGCGCCGTGGGACAGGAGGTGGAAGACGGCGGCCGACCGGTCGCCGACGGCGAGGGCGCCGGTCATGTAGCCGAGCTGGCCGATCGTCGAGTAGGCGAGGACGCGCTTGATGTCGTCCTGAGCGAGGGCGGAGAGACCGGAGCCGAGCATCGTGACGGCGGCCATGACGGCGAGGACGACCATCGCGGCCGAGGAGGCCTGGAAGACGGGGAGGAGACGGGCGATGAAGTAGACACCGGCGGCGACCATGGTCGCGGCGTGGATCAGCGCGGAGACGGGCGTGGGGCCCGCCATGGCGTCGGGGAGCCAGGTGTGCAGCGGGAACTGGGCCGACTTGCCCGCCACGCCGGCCAGGAGCAGCAGGGCGATCAGCGTCGGGTGGTGGAGTCCGCCGCTCGCGACGGTGCCGAGGATCTTCGTGATGCGGAAGGAGCCGGCGTCGGTGGCGAGCGCCAGCAGGCCGATCAGGAAGGGGACGTCACCGAGCTTGGTCACCAGGAACGCCTTGATGGAGGCGGCGCGGGCCTCCGGGGTCTCCCAGTAGTGGCCGACGAGGAAGTACGAGCAGATGCCCATGATCTCCCAGCCGACCAGCAGCACGATCAGGTCGCCGGAGTAGACGACGAGCAGCATCGCGGAGGTGAAAAGGGAGACAAGGGCCGCGTACGACGGGTAGCGCGGGTCGTCCCGCAGGTAGCCCGTCGAGTAGATCTGCACGCACGAGGCGACGACGCCGACCAGGACGGCGACGAGGGCGGCGAAGCCGTCGATGTGGAAGGCGAGTTCGACCGGGACGGAGCCGGTGGGAGTGAGCTGGGTGGCGGCGTCGACGGCCCGGCCGCCGCCCTGGCGCACGGCGACCAGTACGGCCAGCACGAGGGAGGTGAGGGGCGGCAGGATGGCGAGGGGGCGGACGAACCCGGGCGCCGAGCGGCCCAGGAGCAGGCCCGCGGCCGCTCCCAGGAACGGCAGGAGGGGGACGAGGACGGCGAGGGTGGTCGTGGTCACGCGGTGGCCTCAGCCTTCTCGGCCTGCCCGGTCGGTTCGGCCTGTCCGGCCTGTTCGGACGCGGCGGCGTCGCTGTCGGGGTCGTCGGGCCCGTGGCCCTCGGCGCTGTCGCGGAGCTTGTCGATGTCCGCGCTGCCGCGGTTGCGGTGGACGGCGAGGACGATTGCCAGGCCGATGCCGATCTCGGCGGCGGCGATGGCGATGGTGAAGAGGGTCAGGGCCTGGCCGGAGTGCAGGGTCTCCTCGGCGGCGTTGCTGAGCCAGACGTCGAAGGCGACCAGGTTGAGGTTGACGGCGTTGAGCATCAGCTCGACCGACATCAGCACGAGGATCGCGTTGCGGCGGGCGAGGACCCCGTACAGGCCCGTGCAGAACAGGAGGGCGGAGAGGACGGCGGGATAGGCGAGGTGCATCAGCGGACACCACCCTTGGCGGTCTGTTCGGCGCCTTCGGCCTTGGCCTTGCGGGACAGGACGATCGCGCCGACCAGCGCGGCGAGGAGGAGCACGGAGAGGGCCTCGAAGGGGAGGACCCAGTTCTGGAAGAGGCTCGCCCCGGTGGCCTCGGTGGAGCCGGCGGCCGGGCCGTCCAGGTCGATCCAGGTCGCGCGGAACGCATCGACGACGACCCAGACCAGGGCGGCCGCGGCGGCGACCGCGACCGTGAGGGCGGCCCAGCGGTTGCCGGAGTCGGCGTCCGGGGAGCGGCCGATGGGGGCCTTGGTGAGCATCAGTCCGAACAGCAGGAGGACGACGACGGAACCGACGTAGATGAGGACCTGAACCCAGGCGATGAACTCGGCGGTGAGCAGCAGGTATTCGACGGCCAGGCCGCCGAGGGCCACGACCAGCCACAGGGCGGCGTGCACGAGCTGCCGGGTGGTGACGGTGACGAGGGCGGCGCCGAGGGTGACCAGGCCGACGAGGACGAAGGCGATCTCGACGCCCGTCGGGGAGAGGAAACCGCGGGTTGCGGCCGTCGTGGCAGCGGTCGTGGTCGTGGCCGCGGAGTGCGCGGCGGAGGCGTGCGCGGCGGTGGTCACGGCCGTCAGGGCGGCGGAGACGAAGGTCACGGCTGTCCCTCCTGCCGCGGCCGGTCGGTCTGCTCCTGGGCCGGCTCCGCCGACTGGGCCTGCTGGGCCTGCTGGGCCGCGAGTTTTTCGGCGGTCTTGCGGGCGGTGGCGATCTCCTTCGGTTCCTCCGCGCCGGGGTCGAGGGCGGGCGGGGCCGGAACCGTCCACATCCACTCGCGGAGCTTGTCGCGCTCGTGGGTGAGGTCGCGGATGTCGGTCTCGGCGTACTCGAACTCCGGGGACCAGAACAGGGCGTCGAAAGGACAGACCTCGATGCAGATACCGCAGTACATGCACAGGGAGAAGTCGATGGCGAAGCGGTCGAGGACGTTGCGGCTGCGTTCGCGGCCACCGGGAGTCGTCGCCGGGATCGTCTCCTTGTGGGAGTCGATGTAGATGCACCAGTCAGGGCACTCGCGGGCGCAGAGCATGCAGACCGTGCAGTTCTCCTCGAACAGGCCGATCACACCGCGGGTGCGGGGCGGGAGGTCGGGCTGGACGTCGGGGTACTGCTCGGTGACGGTCTTCTTCGTCATCGTGCGGAGGGTGACGGCCAGGCCCTTGGCCAGGCCGCTGCCGGGGATGGGGGCCATAGCTACTGGATCACCACCTTGACGATGCCGGTGAGGGCGATCTGGGCGAGGGAGAGGGGGACGAGGAGGGTCCAGGAGAACTTCTGGAGCTGGTCCTCGCGCAGGCGGGGGTAGGTCACGCGGAGCCAGATGACGACGAAGGCAAGCACGGCGGTCTTCAGCAGCGTCCAGACCCAGCCGAGGCCGTCGGCGCCCCAGGGACCGTGCCACCCGCCCAGGAAGAGGACGGTGGTCAGGCCGCACAGGACGACGATCCCGGCGTACTCGGCGAGGAGGAACAGCGCGAAGCGGAGGCCGGTGTACTCGGTGTAGGCGCCGAAGATGATCTCCGAGTCGGCGACCGGCATGTCGAAGGGCGGTCGCTGGAGCTCGGCGAGCCCGGCGACGAAGAAGACGATCGCGCCGATGATCTGCCAGGGCAGCCACCACCAGTGGAACGCGTCGAGGATGCCGGGGAGCGAGACCGTGCCGGCGGCCATGGCCACCGAGGCGGCGGCGAGCAGCATCGGGAGTTCGTAGGCGAGGAGCTGGGCGGCGGTGCGCAGGCCGCCGAGGAGGGAGAACTTGTTGGCGCTGGCCCAGCCGGCCATGAGGGCGCCGAGGACGCCCACGCCCATCACCGCGAGCACGAAGAACACGCCCGCGTCCAGGACCTGGCCGACCGCGCCCTCGCCCGGGCCGATGGGGATGGCGAGGAGGACCAGGAGGTACGGCAGGAGGGCCACGGCGGGGGCGAGCTGGAAGATACGGCGGTCCGCGCCCGCGGGGACCACGTCCTCCTTCTGCGCGAACTTCACTCCGTCCGCGACGAGCTGGGCCCAGCCGTGGAAGCCGCCGGCGTACATCGGGCCGAGGCGGCCCTGCATGTGAGCCATGACCTTGTGCTCGGTCTGGCCGATGATCAGCGGGAAGGTGAGGAAGACGACGAAGACGATCAGGAGTCGCAGGGCGACGTCGAGAGCGTCGTTCACTGCTGGCCTCCTGCGGGGTGGTGGTTGCCGGGGGTGGTGGTGCCGCGGTCTTCGGGAGCTTCAGTGTCTCCGGAGGCTTCGGTGTCTCCGGGACCTTCAGTCTTTCCGGGACCTTCGGTGTTTCCTGGGGCTTGGGCGTCTTCCGCGGTTCCGGGGCCCGCCGAAGTCTCAGAGCCCTGGGCTTCGGGTGCTCCGGGAGCTTCTGAGGCGCCAGTGGCTCCGGGGGTGGGGTTCTCCGGCTCGTCGAAGGCCGGGCGGGCGTGGTGCCAAGGGGCGTCGGGGCTGCGCGGAGCCGCGGGTGGCCTGGGCGGCGTCGTGTCGCCGGCACCCGGGGCCGGCGCGTCCTCGCCGCCGTCGCCGCCGTCACCGCCGGCCGTCTCCCCGCCCGTCGCGGTCCGCTGGCTCGCGGAACCCCCCGAGGCGCTGCGCGCCCGGCGGGGACCGGCCGGGGCAGCGCCCGCTCCGGCGCGCTGCGACGCCGATCCCGCACTCACGCTCCGCGCGCGCCTCGGCCCTGCCGACGACCCGGCCTCCGGGGCCCCGGAACGGGCACCCGCACCCGCACCCGCACCCGTGTCAGGGGACGCGGCGGTATCGGCGGCCCCGGCAGCGTCGGCCTCGGTTCCGGTGCTCGCCTGGCTGACGGACCCTTCCGCCGCCGAACGGGTACGCCGGACCGGCCGCTCCCCCGCAGCCCGAGCCGGCCGTTCCCCGGCCGCCGCGCGCACCGGCCGTTCGCCCGCGGCCCGGCCTGCCCCACGGGCCGGGCGGGCCGGGGCCGGGGGAAGCTGGCCCTTGAGGGGGCCCCATTCGTTCGGGTCGGGGACGCCCGGCGGCAGCATCTGGCGGCGCTTGGGGCCGCCGTGCTCGGACTCGCCGGGTTCCTTGGCGCCCGGCCAGGCCTTGGCCACGCGCGCCGCGAGGACGAAGTCCTTGCGCAGCGGGTGGCCTTCGAAGTTCTCCGGCAGCAGCAGGTGGTCGAGGGCGGGGTGGCCCTCGAAGGTGACGCCGAACATTTCGTGCGTCTCGCGCTCGTGCCAGGCCGCGCCGGCGTAGACGTCCACCGCGCTCGGCAGCACCGGTGCCTCGTGCGGAACCGTCGTGCGCAGCAGCAGGCGGCGGACCGGCGACAGGGCGACGACGTGCGCCGCGACGCGGAAACCGGTGCCCGGTTCGTCGACCGCGCTGAGCCAGTCGAAGTAGGTGCAGGAGAGGGCCGTACGCGCCGTCTCCAGCGCGGAGGTCCAGGAGGACGGCGGGACGTCGACCGTCAGGATCTCGTACGACTCCTCGACCGTGGCGTCCGCGCCGAAGAGGTCCTCGACGGGGGCGGGGAGCCAGCCGACCGTACTCATCGGCCCTCCCCCGGGGAGGTCCGGGCGGTCCGGGCCCCGGCGGCCGGCGGTCGCACCAGGTCGCTCTGCAGGGCCGCCGCCGAGGGCCGGCCCGCGCCCGAGGACCCGTACCGCTCCCCCAGCGACTCGCGGGCGATCTTCTCCTGGAGCTTGAGGATGCCCTGCAGCAGCGCCTCCGGGCGCGGCGGGCAGCCCGGCACGTACACGTCCACCGGGATGATCTGGTCGACGCCCTTCGTGACGGAGTACGAGTCCCAGTAGGGACCGCCGCAGTTGGAGCAGGCGCCGAAGGAGATGACGTACTTCGGCTCCGGCATCTGCTCGTACAGGCGCTTGACCGCGGGGGCCATCTTGTCCGTGACCGTGCCGGAGACGACCATCAGGTCGGCCTGGCGCGGGCCGGGCGCGAAGGGGATCACACCGAGCCGGATGAAGTCGTGACGGGCCATCGAAGCGGCGATGAACTCGATCGCGCAGCAGGCGAGACCGAAGTTGAAGACCCAGAGCGAGTAGCGGCGGCCCCAGTTCAGGACGACCTTCATCGGCTCGGGGGCGAGGCGGGCCAGCGCACCCAGCCTCCCCCTGCCCTCGGCGGGAGAACCCCCGGCAGGGCCCCCGGAAGGGCCCCCGGATGGGCCCCCTGGCTCCGACCGGAGGACCGGCTCCGGAAGGAGGACCGGCTCCGGCGTGTTCACTTCTGGCGTCACGTCCATGCCAGGACGCCCTTCTTGTATGCGTACAGCAGGCCGACGGTCAGGAAGCCGAGGAAGACGAACATCTCGACGAGGGTCGTCGCGCCGTAGCCGGGGGCGGCGAAGACCGTCGCCCAGGGGAAGAGGAAGATCGAGTCGACGGCGAAGATGACGTACAGGAAGGCGTAGACGTAGTAGCGGACCTGGGTGTGGGCCCAGCCCTCGCCGACGGGGTCGACGCCGCACTCGTAGGTCAGGAGTTTCTCCGGGGTCGGCACGGCCGGGCGCAGCAGGCGGCTCGCCCCGAAGGCGACGGCGACGAAGAGCACGCCCACGACGGCGAGCAGTCCGACGACCGAGTACGACTGGAAGTAGTCCGCCGCGACGACGGTCGGTTCCCGCACGTCCGTCTCCTCGCTCCCTGACTCCTGCGACCCCGCGGGCCGCATTTCCTGTGGCCGTGGGCCCCGGGGCCGTATAGCCCCGTGGCCGTGTGCCCGGGACAGTGCGGCCCATGACCTGCGGCCCTGACCCGGTGCTGCTGTTCGACGATCTGTACGCACGGGAGTCTAGGCCCTGATAAAGGGACGGTAAGCAGCCCGTCGCACCTTGAGATGCCGAGGTGGGGTTTTCCCCAGGCGATCGCGGCGGTCCGCCTCATGGCGTGGCGGCGCGGCGCGCGGCACGCTGGCCCATATGACCGAACGCCTCCCGTCCTCGAGCCGCGCCTCGGAAACGGCCGCCGACGACCCCCTGCCGCCCGTCCGCTTCGCCTACGACCCGCACACGTGGAGGGAGATCACGCACCTTCTGGCGAACTTCCCGGTGGCGCTGGCCGGGTTCGTCTACGTGATGACGGTGCTGTTCACCGGGTTCTGGCTGACCGTCACGGTGATCGGCTTCCCGCTGCTGGCGGCCGGGCTGACCGGTTCGCGGCTGCTGGGCAGGATGGAGCGGGCCCGCGCCAGGACGTTGCTCGGGGTCCACGTGGACGAGCCGAGTCCGCTGCCCCGGCGCGGCACCGGTTTCCTGACCTGGATGTGGATGACCCTGAAGGACCCGGTGGCCTGGCGGGCGGCGCTGTACGACTTCATCCGGCTGCCGTGGGGCATCCTCACCTTCGTCATCACGTTGACCTCGCTGTTCCTGCTGTGGCCGGTGCTGCCGTTCATCGCGCGGGTGCTCGCCAACGCGGACCGGGCGATGGTGCGCGGGCTGCTGTCACCGTCGGACGAACTGGAGCGGCGCATCGCCGAACTGGAATCCGACCGGGGCGTGGTGGTCGACACGGCCGCCGCCGACCTGCGGCGCATCGAGCGCGATCTGCACGACGGGGCACAGGCCCGTCTGGTCAATCTGGCGATGGGGCTCGGCCTGGCCAAGGAGAAGCTCCTCGAGGACCCCGACTCGGCCGCGACGATGGTCGCGGAGGCCCACGGCGAGGTGAAACTCGCGCTGCAGGAACTGCGGGACCTGGCCCGCGGCATCCATCCCGCCGTGTTGACGGACCGCGGCCTTGACGCCGCGCTGTCGGCCGTCGCATCGCGCTGCACCGTGCCGGTGAAGGTGACGGTCGACCTCACGGCGCGGCCGGCCGCGGCCATCGAGGGCATCGCCTACTTCACCGTCTCCGAGCTGTTGCAGAACATCAGCAAGCACAGCGGGGCGCGTACGGCGTCCGTCGAGGTGTGGCGGACGCGGGACCGGCTGCTGATCCAGGTACGGGACGACGGCCGCGGGGGCGCGCGCCTGGACGGCGGCACCGGGATGCAGGGGCTCGCCGACCGGCTGGGCGCCGTCGACGGGCTGTTCGTCATCGACTCCCCGCAGGGCGGACCGACCACGGTCACGGCGGAGCTGCCCTGGCGGGAGCGCGCCCCGGAGAAAGGCGCCCCCGAGAAGGGGTAGGGAAAACCCCCCTCCCAAGACGCCGACGGACTCCATGGTCCCCGGACCTGCGGCGCAGCAGGGTGGAGATACGGACAGGACAGCCGCAGGACCAGCGGGACGAGTAGAACGGGACGGCACCGATGGCCACGGAATACCGGCAGGGCTACACGCACGGAGACGGGCACGGGCGCGGGCACGACAGCGGGCTCGGGTCCGGGTACGACAGCGGATTCGGGCGCGGGCACGACAGCGGGCTCGGCCTCGCCGGGGAGCGTCGGCGCCGGCTGCCCGCCGGACTGCGGGCGCCGTTCGAGGCGCGCAGCTGGCGTGAGTTCGGGTACGTGCTGCTGAGCCTGCCGATCGGGATCATGCTGTTCGTCTACGCCGTCACGATGGTGTCGCTGGGGGCGGGTCTGCTGGTGACGTTCCTCGGCGTTCCGGTGCTGGCGGCGGGACTGGCCGGCTGCCGGGGGTTCGGGGCGATGGAGCGGGCCCGGGCGCGCGGAATGCTGCGGCTGGAGGTGGCCGACCCGGAGCCGCTGCGGATGAAGAAGCAGGGCATGCTGGCCTGGATGGGGGCCGTGCTCAAGAGCGGCACCTCGTGGCGGACGCTGCTGTACGCGGTGGTGCAGTTCCCGTGGTCGGTGTTCTCCTTCGTCGTCGCCGTGAACTTCTGGGCCTACGGCTGGGCCCTGCTGACGTACCCCCTGTGGTTCTGGGTCTTCCCGGTGTACGCCGGCCAGGGCGGGCTCCAGCTGTACGGCGATGCGACGCACAGCGTCTACCTCGACAACCCCTTTGAGATCACCGTCACCGCGCTGGTGGGGCTGCTGTTCACGCTGGCCACGCCGTGGATCGTGCGGGCGCTGACGATGGTGGACCGGCTGCTGGTGCACGGCCTGCTGGGGCCGTCGCGGCTGTCGGCGCGGGTGGTGGAGCTGGAGTCGGACCGGGGGGTCGTGGTCGACACGGCCGCCGCCGACCTGCGGCGCATCGAGCGGGACCTGCACGACGGGGCGCAGGCGCGACTGGTGGCGCTGGCCATGGATCTGGGGCTGGCGAAGGAGAAGCTGACGGAGGATCCGCAGGCGGCGGCGCGGATGGTGGACGAGGCGCACGGCGAGGTGAAGACGGCGCTGCAGGAACTGCGGGACCTGGCCCGCGGCATCCATCCGGCGGTGCTGACGGACCGCGGCCTTGACGCCGCGCTGTCGGCCGTCGCCTCCCGGTGCACGGTGCCGGTGCAGGTGGAGGTCGACCTGGCGGAACGGCCCGCGCCCGCCATCGAGGGCATCGCCTACTTCACCGTCTCCGAACTGCTGCAGAACATCAGCAAGCACTCGCGGGCCACCTGGGCCGCGGTGGACGTGTGGCGGGTGGACGGCCGGCTGCTGGTGCAGGTCGTCGACAACGGCATAGGCGGCGCCGACGTCTCCGCGGGCTCGGGCCTCGCCGGGCTGACGGAACGCCTGGACGCGGTCGACGGGATCCTGATCGTGGACTCACCGGCGGGCGGCCCGACCCGGGTGACGGCGGAACTGCCGTGGCGGGGGGAACGGTCGCTGGGGTGACCGGGGCAGGCAGCAGGCACCGGACCGGTGCAGGCGCGGGGTTCGAGGTGCGGGGGTGCGCCTCGGGCCCCGCATCGGGCTGCACGGGCCCGACACCCCGGCCGGATTCGTGCCGCCCACGCACGGCCTGGCTCGAAATACTGGAATGCTGGACGACAGCAGTGCGGAGGCATTCGGGTGTGGGGGGCCGGGGATCGTGGAGGACAGGGTGCGAGTGGTCATCGCCGAGGATTCAGTGCTTCTCAGGGAGGGCCTGACCCGGCTGCTGACCGACCGCGGGCACGAGGTCGTCGCCGGGGTCGGCGACGGGGATGCGCTGGTCAAGACCATCACCGAACTGGACGCGGAGGGTGAGCTGCCGGACGTCGTGGTCGCGGACGTGCGGATGCCGCCCACGCACACGGACGAGGGCGTGCGGGCCGCCGTGCAGTTGCGCAAGGCGCATCCCGGGCTCGGTGTGCTGGTGCTGTCGCAGTACGTGGAGGAGCGGTACGCCACGGAGCTGCTGGCCGGGTCCAGTCACGGCGTCGGCTACCTGCTCAAGGACCGGGTCGCCGAGGTGCGGGAGTTCGTGGACGCGGTGGTGCGGGTGGCCCGCGGGGGCACCGCGCTCGACCCCGAGGTGGTGGCGCAGCTGCTCGGGCGCAGCCGCAAGCAGGACGTGCTCGCCGGGCTGACCCCGCGTGAGCGGGAGGTGCTGGGGCTGATGGCCGAGGGGCGCACGAACTCCGCCGTCGCGCGGCAGCTCGTGGTCAGCGACGGGGCCGTGGAGAAGCACGTCAGCAACATCTTCCTCAAGCTCGGGCTGTCGCCGAGCGACGGCGACCACCGGCGTGTTCTGGCCGTCCTCACCTACCTGAACTCCTGACCCCGGACCGCCCGGACTCCCGTTCCCCTACCGGCGACGGCCCAGGGTCCGTCCGGTCCGGAACCGGACAACGGCAAGGGAGCGTCTTCAACGTGGGCGCCGGGGGCGGGATCATGACAAGTGTGGGCGTCGCTGCGTCCCGAATCCGCGTCCATCATGCGAATGGCCGAGGGAAGGCGACCCTTACGGACGTAGGGTTGATGTTGGGAGGGCCTGCGGGAAGGCCGGTCCCAGACAGCCGCCTCGAGGGAGGTCCAGTTCAGTGACCAGCCAGGTCAGCAGGACAGCGGAACAGGCCGACGAAGCCGTCGTAGGAGAGCAGCGCAATCCGGCAGCAGCGAAGGACGTACGCCGGCTGGACCGGGTGATCATCCGGTTCGCGGGTGACTCGGGTGACGGTATGCAGCTCACCGGTGACCGTTTCACGTCGGAGACGGCGTCGTT
>NZ_JBVIIE010000024.1:0-127159 GCF_055569945.1 Streptomyces sp. NPDC031340 | reverse complement strand
AAACGCCCGGTTACATTTCGAACCCGGAAGCTAAGCCTTACAGCGCCGATGGTACTGCAGGGGGGACCCTGTGGGAGAGTAGGACGCCGCCGAACTCCTTTTACAGCTCCGGCTCCCGGGCATCATGCCCGGGAGCCGGAGCTTTTTTGCGTTGAGGTAGGGTCGGGGAGCATCGTCGGTTCGTTTCCCACAGGAGGCCCCCGGGTGGAGGTCCAGGAGACACGCGTCCAGACGGACCGGGTCCTCACCATCCCCAACATCCTCAGCATGGCGCGGCTCGTCGGCGTACCGCTCTTCCTGTGGCTGATTCTGCGGCCCGAGTTCGGCGGACCCAAGAGCGACGGCTGGGCGCTGCTGGTGCTGGCTCTGAGCGGGATCAGCGACTACCTGGACGGCAAGCTCGCGCGGCGCTGGAACCAGATCAGCAGCCTTGGCCGGCTGCTGGATCCGGCCGCCGACCGGCTCTACATTCTCTCGACTTTGGTCGGCCTGACCTGGCGCGAGATTCTGCCACTCTGGTTGACCGCTGCACTTCTGGCGCGGGAGCTGGTTCTGCTGGTGATGGTGGGCATCCTCAGACGGCACGGCTATCCGCCGCCGCAGGTGAACTTCCTGGGGAAGGCAGCCACCTTCAACCTGATGTACGCCTTCCCGCTACTCCTGCTCAGTGACGGAACTGGATGGATCTCGTCACTCGCTGCCATTTTCGGATGGGCCTTCGCGGGATGGGGTACAACCCTCTACTGGTGGGCAGGAGTCCTCTACGTGGTACAAGTCCGCCGCCTGGTTCGTGCGGACGCCATGGCCGATTGAACTCACCGATTGTGCGGTCGTAGCGGCTCGATGGCCCCTGGCGAAAAAGTGCGCGACAATCTGGACGGGTGAAGTCGGCTAGACCGTCGTCTCTTAGAGGAGGACGCTTCCGACATGAAGGCCGTCGTGATGGCCGGAGGCGAAGGCACACGCCTTCGCCCCATGACCTCGAGCATGCCCAAGCCGCTCCTGCCGGTGGCCAACCGGCCGATCATGGAGCACGTGCTGCGGCTGCTCAAAAGGCATGGGCTGAACGAGACCGTCGTAACCGTCCAGTTCCTGGCCTCCTTGGTCAAGAACTATTTCGGTGACGGTGAAGAGCTCGGAATGGAGCTCTCCTATGCCAACGAGGAGAAGCCACTCGGTACCGCCGGAAGCGTCAAGAACGCCGAAGAGGCGTTGAAGGACGATGCTTTCCTCGTCATCTCCGGCGATGCCCTGACCGACTTCGACCTCACCGAGCTGATCAATTTCCACAAGGAAAAGGGCGCCCTGGTCACGGTCTGCCTGACGCGCGTGCCGAACCCGCTGGAGTTCGGCATCACGATCGTCGACGACGAGGGCAAGGTCGAGCGCTTCCTCGAGAAGCCGACCTGGGGCCAGGTCTTCTCGGACACCGTGAACACGGGCATCTACGTCATGGAGCCCGAGGTCTTCGACTACGTCGAAGCCGACGTGCCCGTCGACTGGTCCGGCGACGTCTTCCCTCAGCTGATGAAGGAGGGCAAGCCGATCTACGGCTATGTCGCGGAGGGCTACTGGGAGGACGTAGGCACGCACGAGAGCTACGTCAAGGCGCAGGCCGACGTGCTGGAGGGCAAGGTCGACGTCGAGATCGACGGCTTCGAGATCTCCCCCGGCGTATGGGTGGCGGAGGGCGCCGAGGTGCACCCCGACGCCGTACTGCGCGGCCCGCTCTACATCGGGGACTACGCCAAGGTCGAGGCGGGCGCCGAGATCCGCGAGCACACCGTCGTCGGCTCCAACGTCGTCGTCAAGAGCGGGGCCTTCCTGCACAAGGCCGTGGTGCACGACAACGTCTACGTGGGCCAGCACAGCAACCTGCGCGGCTGCGTGGTCGGCAAGAACACCGACATCATGCGGGCGGCGCGGATCGAGGACGGCGCGGTCATCGGAGACGAGTGCCTGATCGGTGAAGAATCGATCGTTCAGGGCAATGTGCGCGTGTACCCGTTCAAGACCATCGAGGCCGGCGCCTTCGTCAACACCTCGGTGATCTGGGAGTCCAGAGGCCAGGCGCACCTCTTCGGGGCCCGCGGCGTCTCCGGCATCCTGAACGTGGAGATCACCCCCGAACTCGCGGTGCGGCTCGCCGGCGCCTACGCCACCACCCTCAAGAAGGGGGCGACGGTCACGACGGCCCGCGACCACTCCCGTGGCGCCCGCGCGCTCAAGCGGGCGGTCATCTCCGCGCTGCAGGCCAGCGCCATCGACGTACGCGACCTGGAGAACGTGCCGCTGCCGGTGGCCCGGCAGCAGACCGCTCGGGGCAGCGCCGGCGGCATCATGATCCGGACCAGCCCCGGTGTGCCGGACTCCGTGGACATCATGTTCTTCGACGGGCAGGGCGCGGACCTGTCGCAGGCCAGCCAGCGCAAGCTCGACCGGGTGTTCGCACGCCAGGAGTACCGGCGCGCGTTCCCCGGCGAGATCGGGGACCTGCACTTCCCGTCCAGCGTCTTCGACTCGTACACCGGATCGCTGCTGCGCAACGTCGACACGACCGGGGTCTCGGAGTCCGGGCTCAAGGTCGTCGTCGACGCGTCCAACGGCAGTGCCGGGCTGGTGCTGCCGAGTCTGCTCGGCAAGCTCGGCGTGGACTCGCTGACCGTCAACCCCGGTCTCGACGAGTCCCGGCCCACCGAGACCGCCGAGGTGCGGCGCGCCGGGCTGGTGCGGCTCGGTGAGATCGTCGCGTCCTCCGGCGCGGCGTTCGGCGTGCGCTTCGACCCGGTCGGTGAGCGGCTGTCGCTGGTCGACGAGAAGGGGCGGATCGTCGAGGACGACCGCGCCCTCCTGGTCATGCTCGACCTGGTGGCGGCCGAGCGGCGCAGCGGGCGCGTGGCGCTTCCGGTGACCACGACCAGGATCGCCGAGCAGGTGGCCGCCTACCACGGCACGCAGGTGGAATGGACGACGACCTCGCCGGACGACCTGACCCGGGTCGGCGGCGACGAGTCGACCATCTTCGGCGGCGACGGCAAGGGCGGCTTCATCGTCCCCGAGTTCAGCAGCGTCTTCGACGGCACGGCGGCCTTCGTGCGGCTGATCGGGCTGGTGGCGCGGACACAGCTCACCCTCAGCCAGATCGACGCGCGCATTCCGCGGGCGCACGTCCTCAAACGCGATCTGGCGACCCCGTGGGCCGTGAAGGGGCTCGTCATGCGGCGGGTCGTCGAAGCGGCCGGAGACCGCTTCGTGGACACCACCGACGGGGTGCGGGTGGTGGAGACCGACGGGCGCTGGGTCATGGTGCTGCCGGACCCGGCCGAGGCCGTCACCCACCTGTGGGCGGAAGGTCCCGACGACGCGTCCGCCCAGGCCCTGCTGGACGAGTGGGCGGCCGTGGTGGACAGCGCCGGCCGCTGAGGAACACAGCACGCGGGCGTGCCGGACACGTGTCCCGAAACGGACCGGTCCGGCACGTCGGTGGGGCCATTCGGAGGTAGCGGGCGCGACGTGCGACGATGTGCGGCATGCCGCAGCAGCCCCCCGTTCGGAGTACACCCACGCGCCCTTCGCGGCCGGACGCGTCCATGTCACTGCTTACCAACGTCATGGACCACAGCCTCGACGACGGCTACGCCGAGGCGACCGCCCGTAGGCGGGCCGCCGGCGCGGGCGGTGTGCCGAAACCCCTCCGGGCCAGGCTCGGGCTGGCGGTGGGGCTGGTACTCGCGGCCCTGGTGGTCACCGTCGGCGCCGCACAGGCGCGCGTGGCGGCCCCGGTCGTCGCCAAGGAGCGCCAGGAACTGATCGACCGGATCGACCGCGAGACTGCGGCGGCCGACAAGCTCGAGAACTCCGTCGACGACCTGCGCCGCGACGTGAGCGCGCGGCAGCGGGAGGCCCTCAAGCAGAGCGGCGGGGACAGCTCCGAGCTGGTGGGCGTCCTCTCGGGCGCCGTGGAGGTGCACGGGCCGGGCGTCAAGCTGGTCGTCAACGACGCCAAGGAAGCCACCACCGGGGGCGACGGCGACCCGCGCGAGACCTCCGGATTCTCCGACACCGGGAGGGTGCGCGACCGGGACATGCAGCGTGTGGTCAACGGGCTGTGGGAGTCCGGCGCCGAGGCGGTCTCCATCAACGGGCAGCGGCTGACGGCGCTGTCGGCCGTCAGGGCCGCCGGCGACGCCATACTGGTCGACAACAAGCCACTCGTGCCGCCGTATACGGTGCTCGCTGTGGGGGACGGCCAGAAGCTGAGCACCAGGTTCCAGGACAGCGCCGACGGGCTCTATCTGCATGCCCTGCAGCAGAACTACGGCATCCGGACCGCCATCTCCGTGGAGGGGGACCTCCGGCTGCCCGCCGCGCCGAGTGTGATCGTGCGCACAGCACAGCCGCACACCGAGAAACCCGAGAAGACCGAGAAGACTGAGAAGGGCACATCGTGATCGCCGTACTGGGCCTCGTCGTGGGAGTCGTGGCCGGACTGTTGGTCCGGCCTGAGGTTCCGGCGGTCGTCGAGCCTTACCTGCCGATCGCCGTCGTCGCGGCGCTGGACGCCGTCTTCGGAGGCCTGCGGGCCATGCTCGACGGCATCTTCGACGACAAGGTCTTCGTGGTGTCCTTCCTGTCCAACGTCGTCGTCGCCGCGCTGATCGTGTTCCTGGGGGACAAGCTGGGCGTCGGGGCCCAGCTGTCCACCGGCGTCGTGGTCGTCCTCGGCATCCGGATCTTCTCCAACGCCGCGGCGATCCGCCGGCACGTGTTCCGGGCGTGAGGCCGATGAGCGACAAGGACGAGACGTCCGCGAACAGGCTGCGCAAGGAACTGCCCGAAGAGGTCCCGGCGCCGGCCCCGCCGCCCGCTCCCCGGACCCCCGCTGCCTCCGGGAACGCCCCGGAGAGCGCCCCGGACGACGCGTCCGAGGGCGAGGCCGCCCCCGAGGCCGAGCTGACGGGACGGCAGCGGCTGGCGAAGGGGCTCTGGCCGCCGCGCGTGACCCGGGCCCAACTCATCGTCGCACTGCTGCTGTTCGGCCTCGGCTTCGGTCTGGCCGTGCAGGTCGCCTCCAACAGCGACAGCGACAGCGCCCTGCGCGGCGCGCGCCAGGAGGATCTTGTCCGCATCCTCGATGAACTGGACGACCGCACACAACGTCTTGAAGACGAGAAGCAGGGACTCGAGAAGCAGCGCGACGAGCTGGAGAACAGCTCGGACCAGGCCGAGGAGGCACGCAGACAGACGGTCCAGAAGGAACGTCAACTGGGCATCCTGGCGGGCACGGTGGCCGCTCAGGGCCCCGGCATCACCATGACCATCGAGGACACGAAGGGAACGGTCGAGGCCGACATGCTGCTGGACGCGATCCAGGAGCTGCGCGCGGCGGGCGCGGAGGCGATACAGGTCAACGACGTGCGCGTCGTCGCGAGCACGTACCTCACGGAGTCGGGCAAGAGCGTGAGCGTCGACGGGAACAAGATCAACGCGCCCTATCGTTTCAAGGTCATCGGCAAGCCGGAGGACTTGGAGCCGGCCCTCAACATCCCTGGAGGCGTGGTGCAGACCCTCGAGAAGGAGCAGGCCACCGTTACCGTCGAGCGGTCGGACAAGATCGTCGTGGACGCCTTGCGAGCTGCGAAGCAGCCTGACTACGCTCGGTCGTCCGCCCAGTGAACCGGCGGTGCATGGGGGCCGTCCGGCAGGGGCATGAGGTTGCGGGGGGTCGGCGCACCGAAGGGGTGGCGCGTGGTGGAAACTGTCTGGTGGTTACGGACGTTGTGAAGTTGTCCGGGTCGGCCGGCGTATGCAGTCAGGGTTCGTCCTGCCCCACGGGCGGGTCTGTTTCGGTCAAGGGGAATCGCCCGTGAAGTTGTTTGCGAAGTTGTTCGGCAAGAGCGCGCGAGAGGGCGGCGAGAACGCGACCGCCCGCCATCGCGCACAGTCCGATGCGGAGGGCCAGCGCCCGCTGTTCCGGGACCAGGTCGCTGGTCCGGGCGGTGACAATTCCGGTGGCCAGGGCGCGGCGTCTGTTGACCCTGCGCAGTCCGGCGGCATAGGTTTCGGGCAACCGTCAACCTCAAGTACGGGTGGAGGGTTTTCCCCTATGTCGGCCCTGGTGTGTACGAGGTGCGGTAACCGCAATGCGGAGAACAGCCGCTTCTGCTCGAACTGCGGCGCGCCGCTGCGGGCGGGTGCGTCGGCCGAGCGGCCGTCGGAGACCACGTCCACGATCTCCATCTCCGGTCTCGAGGCCTACGACGCCGAGGCCACCGGCCAGACGCCGATCCCGGCGCTGTCCCCGGAGGCGCAGGCGGCCGTGGACGCCCTGCCGCTGGGCTCGGCGCTGCTGGTGGTGCGCCGCGGGCCGAACTCGGGCAGCCGCTTCCTGCTGGACAGTGACCTGACCACGGCCGGGCGTCACCCGCAGAGCGACATCTTCCTGGACGACGTCACGGTCTCGCGTCGGCACGTGGAGTTCCGCCGCGCCGCGGACGGTTCCTTCACGGTGGCCGACGTGGGCAGCCTGAACGGCACGTACGTCAACCGCGAGCGGATCGACCAGGTCGCGCTGCACAACGGCGACGAAGTGCAGATCGGCAAGTACCGGCTGGTCTTCTACGCGAGCCAGCAGGGCTACTGACCCTCCTCCGGACTCGGTCCGGGGGGATCCCCCAGGGAAGGTCCATGCTTCGATCACCGAGCGGCGGTGCCGGGCACGGCGCCGCCGCCACGGACAGTGGCCTGATGAGCATCGGCACGGTGCTGAACGTGCTGCGCGAGGAGTTCCCCGAAGTCACCATCTCCAAGATCCGTTTCCTGGAGTCGGAGGGCCTCATCGAACCCCGGCGGACCCCGTCGGGGTACCGCAAGTTCAGCGCGCAGGACGTCGAGCGCCTCGGCCACGTCCTGCGGATGCAGCGGGACCACTATCTGCCGCTCAAGGTGATCCGCGAGCACCTGGAGGCCATGGAGCGCGGCGAGGCCGTGCCGCTGCCCGCGCTCGGCCGGCAGCGGGACGGCGAGACCGTCCAGGAGGCCGCCGAGCAGCCCACGGCGGCCCGGATCGGCCGGGAGCAGCTGCTGGCGGCCGCCGGGATCGGCGAAGAGGAACTCAAGGAGTGGGAGTCCTACGGGCTCGTCGCTCCGCTGGCGGACGGCGCCTACGACGCCGAGGCGGCCACCGTCGCGTCGCTCGTCGTCGAACTGGGCCGGTTCGGGATCGAGCCGCGGCACCTCAGGGCGATGCGGGCCTCGGCCGACCGGGAGGCCGGACTCATCGACCAGGTGGTGGCTCCGCTCAAGCGCCACCGCAACCCGCAGACCAGGGCCCACGCCGAGGCCCGCACGAAAGAGCTGGCCGCGCTCACGGTCAGGCTCCACGCGGCTCTGGTGCAGACCGCGCTCGGTGTGCGCCTGCCCTGAGCGGACCCGCCGCAGGCGGCCGGATCGGCCACCCGTTCCCTGCCCGACTACCCAAACGTCCCGGGCACGGCCTAGGGTTGCTGTGTGAACGAGCTCGATGTCGTAGGTGTCCGGGTGGAAATGCCCTCCAACCAACCGATCGTGCTCCTGCGTGAAGTGGGAGGCGACCGTTACCTCCCCATCTGGATCGGGCCGGGGGAGGCGACGGCGATCGCCTTCGCCCAGCAGGGCATGGCCCCCGCACGACCGCTGACCCACGACCTGTTCAAGGACGTGCTGGAGGCCGTCGGCCAGGAGCTCACCGAAGTGCGCATCACGGACCTGCGTGAGGGCGTCTTCTACGCGGAGCTGGTCTTCGCGAGCGGGGTAGAGGTGAGCGCCCGCCCGTCCGATGCCATAGCGCTGGCCCTGCGCACCGGAACGCCGATCTACGGCAGCGACGGGGTGCTCGACGACGCCGGCATCGCGATCCCCGACGAGCAGGAGGACGAGGTGGAGAAGTTCCGCGAGTTCCTCGACCAGATCTCGCCGGAGGACTTCGGCACCAGCAGCCAGTGAGGCGTGGCCGGCCAGGCGGACGCCCCAGTGCGCCACGCGGGCCGGTGCGCGGCCTGACACGGGCCGGTCGTGGGTCCGCCGCCTGTGACGGCCGGCGGCCGGTGAGGGCGTCCTGCGGGCTGCCCGGAACGCATTCGGCTAGCCTTTCCCCGCGGTTGGCTGCGGGAAACCACTCTTAGGGTGATTATCACTCGGCGTGCCGAGTGTGGCGGTCGTTGACGCACCCCTGGTGGCTGCCTACCGTCGACAAGGCAGGTCAAGGACGGAGGTCGGCGTGAGAAGCAGCGGCGACGGTACGGCTGGGGGTGCCCCTGGACACGGTCCCGGGGCGAGCGGTCCGTACCCTTCCCCGAGCTCTCGGCTCCGTGCGAGCGGGGAATACCCCCATCACGGCAGCGCGGCCGACCACGTTCCGCAGCGACCGGCGGCCGTGCCGAGCAGCGGAGGGGCGACGTCCATGGCGTCCGAGGAGATCGGCTACCGCGGTCCGACGGCCTGCGCGGCCGCCGGCATCACTTACCGGCAACTGGACTACTGGGCCCGCACCGGCCTCGTCGAGCCCAGCGTGCGCCCCGCCCACGGCTCGGGGACACAGCGGCTGTACAGCTTCCGCGACGTCGTCGTCCTGAAGATCGTCAAGCGGTTCCTGGACACCGGGGTGTCGCTGCAGAACATCCGCACCGCCGTGCAGCACCTCAGGGAGCGCGGCTTCCGCGACCTGGAACGCATGACGCTGATGAGCGACGGCGCCACGGTCTACGAGTGCACCTCTCCCGACGAGGTCCACGCGTTGCTCCAAGGGGGCCAGGGCGTCTTCGGCATCGCCGTCGGCGTGGTGTGGCGGGACGTGGAGAACGCGCTGTCGCAGCTGCACGGGGAGCGCGTCGACACCGGCGAGACGCTCGTCGGACACAATCCCGCGGACGAGCTGGCGCGCCGGCGCAACCGGGCGGTCTGAGACCCGCCCCGCGCGCCCGCGGCGTTGTCAGTGGCGTAAGGCAGCATCGGACATGTGAGAACCGCGCCCACGATCCTGCATCTCGACATGGATGCCTTCTACGCCTCGGCGGAGCAGGCAGCCAAGCCGAGCCTGCGCGGGAAGGCCGTGGTCGTGGGCGGGCTGGGGCCGCGCGGGGTGGTCGCCACCGCGTCGTACGAGGCGCGCGTCTTCGGGGTCCGCTCCGCCATGCCGATGGCGCAGGCCCGGCGGCTGGCGCCGAACGCGGCGTACCTGACTCCGCGCTTCGGCCTCTACCGGGCGATCAGCGAGCAGGTGATGGGGCTGCTGCACGCGCTGTCGCCGCTGGTGGAGCCGCTGAGCCTGGACGAGGCGTTCGTGGACCTGGAGGCCGGGGACGCCGCCTGGGACGAGACGTCGGCGCGACTGGTGGGGGAGCGGCTGCGCGCCGACATACGGCGCGTGACCGGGCTCACCGGGTCCGTGGGCCTCGCCGCCTGCAAGATGCTCGCGAAGATCGCCTCCGAGGAGGCCAAGCCCGACGGGCTCGTGGTGATCGAGCCGGGCACCGAGCGGGCCCTGCTCGAGCCGATGCCGGTGCGGATCCTGCCGGGCGTGGGACCGGCGACCGGGGACCACCTGCGGCGGGCCGGCATCACCACGGTCGGCGACATCGCCGAGGCGGGGGAGGACGAGCTGGTGCGGCTGCTGGGCAAGGCCCACGGACACGCCCTGTACGCCATGGCGCTGGCCCGCGACGACCGGCCCGTGGTGGCCGAGCGGGAGGCGAAGTCGGTGTCGGTCGAGGACACCTACGACGTCGACATCCACGACCGGATCCGGGTGGGCACGGAGGTGCGGCGGCTCGCCGACCGCTGCGTACAGCGGCTGCGCGCGGCCGGGCTGTCCGGGCGGACCATCGTGCTGA
The DNA here is from genome assembly GCF_055569945.1 of Streptomyces sp. NPDC031340. Lineage (NCBI taxonomy): Bacteria > Bacillati > Actinomycetota > Actinomycetes > Kitasatosporales > Streptomycetaceae > Streptomyces > Streptomyces sp. NPDC031340. The sequence goes on along the minus strand of NZ_JBVIIE010000024.1, from coordinate 117,290 downwards.
AGGTCCGGCGCTACGACTTCTCCACGCTGACCCGTTCGGAGACGTTGCGGGGGCCGACCGACGATCCGGCGGTCGTGCGGGAGGCCGCCGCGCGGTTGCTGGAGTCGGTGGACACCACGGGGGGTGTGCGGCTGCTGGGCGTGGGGGTGAGCGGGCTGGCCGACTACACGCAGGAGGACCTGTTCGCGCAGGCGGCCGGGGAGCGGGAGCGGGAGAGCGGGCCGACGGAGGAGCCCGAGGAGCCCGAGGAGCAGCCGGCGGAGCGGCAGACGGCCCCGGCGGAGCGTCGGTGGCCCGCGGGGCACGACGTACGGCATGCCGAGTTCGGGCACGGGTGGGTGCAGGGGAGCGGACTCGGGCGGGTGACCGTGCGGTTCGAGACGCCCGGCTCGCAGCCCGGGAGGGTGCGGACGTTCCGGGTCGACGACCCCGGCCTGGAGCCGGCCGATCCGTTGCCGTTGGTACCGCTGCTGCCGCTGATACCGGCGGAGGGACCACAGGAGGGGCTGGAACAGGGAGCAGGGGAGGGGCCACAGGGGGCCGGGGAGTCGGCCTATGCCTCGTCCGAGCCCGCCAGCCTGCCGAAGTCGTGGTCGGCGTCGTCGAAGGCGGGCGGCGGGGCCACGTCCAGACCGTAGTGGTGGTAGAGCTGCAGCTCCTGCTCCGGGGAGAGGTGGCGGCCGACGCCGAAGTCGGGAGCGTCCTTGATCAGGGAGCGGTCGAAGGGGACGTGCAGGGCGCCCTCGACCAGTCGGCTGGGCTCCAGTGGGACGAAGGCGTCCCGGGAGAACAGCCCGGTGCGTATGGCGGCCCACTCCGGCATGCCGGTCGCGTCGTCCAGGTAGACCTCGTCGACGGTGCCGATCTTGGTGCCGTTGCGGTCGAACGCCTTGCGGCCGATCAGGTTGCGCGGATCGATGTCGGTCTGCACGGGCCCTCCTCCTGGTCGCATTCGTCATCACTACGAAAGAGCACAACGCGGCGGGCGGCCACTCGAAAGCCGGGGTGTCGTGCCCGCTGGTAGGCTGACTACGGCTGCTGACCCCGTGCGGGAGAGTCCTCCGGACATCACCGGAGGCGCCGAAGGAGCAAATCCTCCCCGGAATCTCTCAGGCTCACGTACCGCACGGACGAGGTCACTCTGGAAAGCAGAGCGGGTGTCGCGACGGCCTCCGCTCTCACCGACGGTGAAAGCCGCAAGCCCTCGGGCGGCCCGGCGAAGCTCTCAGGTTGAGATGACAGAGGGGGAGGCCGTCCGGGTACCCGCGCCGTGGTGCCCCTCGAAGGTCGCGTCAGACCAGGAGGCCTCCGCAATGACCGCCCACCGCATTACGCTCTCCGAGCTCGAGCAGGGCATCCCCTTCGAACAGCGCCACATCGGGCCCGACCAGGAAGCGCGGGCGAAGATGCTCGCCCAGGTCGGGTACGGCTCGCTGGACGAGCTCACCGCCGCCGCGGTGCCGGATGTGATCAAGAACGCCGACGCCCTCGACCTGCCGGGCGCGCGCACCGAGGCGGAGGTGCTCGCCGAGCTGCGGTCGCTGGCCGAGCGCAACCAGGTTCTCGACTCCATGATCGGGCTCGGGTACTACGGCACCTTCACCCCGCCCGTCATCCTGCGCAACGTGCTGGAGAACCCGGCCTGGTACACGGCCTACACGCCCTACCAGCCGGAGATCTCCCAGGGCCGCCTGGAGGCCCTGCTGAACTTCCAGACGATGGTCGCCGACCTCACCGGCCTGCCGACCTCCGGCGCCTCGCTGCTCGACGAGGGCACGGCCGCCGCCGAGGCCGTGGCGCTGTCCCGGCGCATGGGGAAGAACAAGAAGGGGCTCTTCCTCGTCGACGCCGACGCGCTGCCGCAGACCATCGCCGTGATCGAGACCCGCGCCGAGCCGACGGGCGTCGAGGTCGTCGTCGCCGACCTCAGCGACGGCATCCCGGCCGACATCGCCGCGCGCGAGATCAACGGCGTGCTCGTCCAGTACCCCGGCGCCTCCGGTGCCGTACGCGACATCAAGCCGGTCATCGACCAGGCGCACGAGCTGGGCGCCCTGGTCACCGTCGCCGCCGACCTGCTCGCGCTGACGCTGCTGAAGTCGCCCGGCGAACTCGGCGCGGACATCGCCGTCGGCACGACCCAGCGGTTCGGCGTGCCCATGGGCTTCGGCGGGCCGCACGCCGGCTACATGGCCGTGCACGAGAAGTTCGCGCGCAGCCTGCCCGGGCGTCTGGTGGGCGTCTCCGTCGACGCCGACGGGCACAAGGCCTACCGGCTCGCGCTGCAGACACGTGAGCAGCACATCCGCCGGGAGAAGGCCACCAGCAACATCTGCACCGCCCAGGTGCTGCTCGCCGTGATGGCCGGCATGTACGCCGTCTACCACGGCCCCGAGGGGCTGAAGGGCATCGCCCGGCGCACCCACCGGTACGCCGCGATCCTCGCCGAGGGCCTCCGGGCCGGCGGGGTCGACGTCGTGCACGGCGCCTACTTCGACACCCTGACCGTCCGCGTCCCGGCGAAGGCCGGCGAGGTCGTCGCCGCCGCGCGGCGCGGCGGCGTCAACCTCCACCCGGTCGACGCCGACCACGTCCTGGTCGCCTGCGACGAGACGACCACGCGGGCGCAGGTGGGCGCCGTATGGGCGGCGTTCGGCGTCGAGGGCGACGTCGAGGCGCTGGACGCGGTGGCCGCGGACGCGCTGCCGGAGGCGCTGCTGCGCACCGACGGCTACCTCAACCACCCCGTCTTCCAGCAGCACCGCTCCGAGACCGCCATGCTGCGCTACCTGCGCCGCCTGGCCGACCGTGACTACGCGCTCGACCGCGGCATGATCCCGCTGGGCTCCTGCACGATGAAGCTCAACGCGACCACGGAGATGGAGCCGATCACCTGGCCCGAGTTCGGGCAGCTGCACCCCTTCGTGCCCGCCGAGCAGGCGCAGGGCTACCTCACCCTCATCCATGAGCTGGAGGAACGTCTCGCCGAGGTCACCGGCTACGACAAGGTGTCCCTGCAGCCCAACGCCGGGTCGCAGGGCGAGCTGGCCGGTCTGCTCGCCGTGCGCGGCTACCACCGCGCCAACGGCGACGAGCAGCGCACCGTCTGCCTGATCCCGTCCTCCGCGCACGGCACGAACGCCGCCAGCGCCGCGATGGCCGGCATGAAGGTCGTCGTCGTGAAGACGGCCGAGGACGGCGAGATCGACGTCGCCGACCTGCGCGCGAAGATCGAGCAGTACCGCGACGAGCTGGCGGTCCTGATGATCACCTACCCGTCGACACACGGCGTGTTCGAGGAGCACGTCGCCGACATCTGCGCCCAGGTGCACGAGGCCGGCGGGCAGGTGTACGTGGACGGCGCCAACCTCAACGCCCTGGTCGGCCTCGCCAAGCCGGGCCACTTCGGCGGTGACGTCTCCCACCTGAACCTGCACAAGACGTTCTGCATCCCGCACGGCGGCGGCGGCCCCGGCGTCGGCCCGGTCGGGGTGCGCGCGCACCTGGCGCCGTACCTGCCGAACCACCCGCTGCAGCCGGAGGCCGGTCCGGAGACCGGCGTGGGCCCCGTCTCCGCGGCTCCCTGGGGGTCGGCGGGCATCCTGCCCATCTCCTGGACGTACGTCCGCCTCATGGGCGGTGAGGGGCTGAAGCGGGCCACGCAGGTGGCGGTGCTGAGCGCCAACTACGTCGCCAAGCGCCTGGAGCCGCACTACCCGGTGCTGTACACCGGCCCCGGCGGCCTGGTCGCGCACGAGTGCATCATCGACCTGCGGCCGCTGACCAAGGCGACCGGCGTGAGCGTGGACGACGTCGCCAAGCGGCTGATCGACTACGGCTTCCACGCGCCGACCATGTCGTTCCCGGTGGCCGGGACGCTGATGATCGAGCCGACCGAGTCCGAGGACCTGACCGAGCTCGACCGGTTCTGCGACGCGATGATCGCGATCCGCGCCGAGATCGAGAAGGTCGGCTCCGGCGAGTGGCCCGCCGACGACAACCCGCTGCGCAACGCGCCGCACACCGCGGCCGCGCTGACCGGCGAGTGGGAGCACGCCTACACCCGCGAGGAGGCCGTCTTCCCGTCCGGCGGCTCCGCGGCCGACAAGTACTGGCCGCCGGTGCGCCGCATCGACCAGGCCTTCGGCGACCGGAACCTGGTGTGCTCCTGCCCGCCGCTGGACGCCTACGAGGACTGACGGCGGCGGCGTGACCGACCGCGGCCACGGCTGACCGCGGCCACGGACGCACGGTGAAAGGGCCCCGCTTCGGCGGGGCCCTTTCGCGTCACGCCGTCGCCAGCGCGACCTCGGTGGACTTGATCAGGGCCACCACGGGGATGCCGGTCGCCAGCGCCAGGTCCTGCGCGGCGTCCTCGGTGATCGCGGAGGTCAGCTCGCCGCCCTCGACGGCGACCTCCACCGCGGCCATCGCGCGGCCGGCGGTGATGCCGGTGACCGTACCGGGGAGCCGGTTGCGGATGGACAGACCCTCGACCGAGCCGGTGGCGAGGGCCACCTCCGTCGACTTCACCAGCGCGTGGACGGCGGAGCCCGTCTCGAGTCCGAGTTCCTCCACCGCGTCCAGAGTGATCGCCGCGGTGAGGTCCTGTCCCCCGGCGAGGCGGACCTTGACGGTGGCCATCACCTTGCCGCGGGTGACCTCGGTGACGGTGCCGGGGAACTGGTTGCGGATGCTCAGGGTCATGGTCACCCACCGTAGTGGGCGCGGTGCGTCAGGCGGGGTAGGCGTGCGTCTGCGTCGCCTTGACCGTCGCCCAGACCGGTGCGCCGGGGTGCAGCCCGAGTTCCGCCGCGGCGACCGTGGTGAGGTCGGCGGCCAGCGGCAGCTCGCCGGTGAGGTCCACGCGGATCTGGTCGCCGTGGGTCTCCAGGCCGGCCACCTCGCACTGCCAGAGGTTGCGGGCGCTGGAGCCGGTGGGCCGGGTCCGGTGCAGGGTGACGGCGCTGGGCGGGAACGCCACGAAGGCCGGGCCGGACAGGACCTCGGTCGTGGTGACGGACGGTCCGGCGTCCAGGCGGACGGTGTGCCCGTCGGCCAGCCCCCGGTAGAGGTTCAGGCCGACCAGCTGGGCGATGTAGTCCGTGCGGGGGCGACGGGCGATGTCGGACGGGGCCCCCTCCTGCACGACTCGGCCGTGCTCGACGACCACCAGCCGGTCGGCCAGCACCATGGCGTCCAGCGGGTCGTGCGTGACCAGGACGGCGACGGCCTCGAAGTCGGCCAGGTGGCGGCGGAGCCGGGCGCGGACCTCCAGGCGGGTGCGGGCGTCCAGCGCGGCCAGGGGCTCGTCCAGCAGGAGCAGCCGGGGGCGGGTGGCCAGGGCGCGGGCGAGGGCGACGCGCTGGGCCTGGCCGCCGGACAGACGGCGCGGCTTGGCGTCGGCGTGGCCGGCGAGACCCATACGGTCCAGCAGTTCGGCGGCCAGGGCGCGGGCCTCCGCCTTCGTCGCGCCCTGGCAGCGGGGGCCGAAGGCCACGTTGTCGAGGGCGGTCAGGTGCGGGAACAGCAGGTAGTCCTGGAAGACGACGCCGACCGGGCGGGCCTCGGGCGGCGTACGGTCCAGCTCGGCGCCGTCGAGGCGCAGGTGGCCGTCGGTGAGCGGGACGAGGCCGGCCAGGGCGCGCAGGGCGGTGGTCTTGCCGGCGCCGTTGGGGCCGAGGAGGGCGACCACGTCGCCGGGGGCGGCGGTGAGGGTGATGTCGAGGCGGAAGGCCGCGCGGTCGACGACGAGGCGGGCGTCGAGACCCGCGCCCCAGTGGTGGGCGGGATGCTGGTCCTCGGCCGGCTGGTTCTGGGTTGTGCTGGTGGTGGTGGTGTTGGCGGCGGCGGGCGGCTCTGGGGTGCCGGGGGCCGGGGAGGGCGGGTTGTTTGTCATGAGGTCGTCATCCAGCGGTCCCTCAGGCCCGCCAGGACCGCGATCGACACCGTCAGCAGGACCAGGCTGAGGGCGATCGCGGCGGCGGGGTCGTTCTGCAGGGCGAGGTAGACCGCGAGCGGCATGGTCTGGGTGCGGCCGGGGAAGTTGCCCGCGAAGGTGATCGTCGCGCCGAACTCGCCCAGGGCCCGTGCCCAGGCCAGTACGGCTCCCGCGGCGATGCCCGGGGCGACCAGCGGCAGCGTCACCCGGCGGAACGCGGTGAAGCGGGACGCCCCCAGGGTGGTGGCCGCCTCCTCGTAGCGCGGGTCGGCTGCGCGCAGGGTGCCCTCCACGCTGATGACGAGGAACGGCATCGCCACGAACGTCTCGGCGAGCACGACCCCGGCGGTCGTGAAGGGCAGGGTGACGCCGAACCAGGCGTCCAGCCACCGGCCGACCACCCCGTTGCGGCCCAGCGCGAGCAGCAGCGCGACACCGCCCACCACGGGCGGCAGGACGAGCGGGAGGGTCACCAGCGCGCGGACCAGGCCGCGTCCGGGGAAGTCGGTGCGGGCCAGCAGCCAGGCCAGCGGCACGCCGATGACCAGGCTCACCGCGGTCGCCGCCGTCGCGCACAGCAGCGACAGCCGCAGGGCCTGCCACACCGCGGCGCTGGTCAGCTGGTCCGGCAGGGTGCTCCAAGGCGCCCGCACGAGCAGGGCGACCAGCGGCAGCAGCAGGAACGCCAGACCCACCAGGGCGGGCACCAGGAGGGGCAGCGGAACCCCGCGCCCGCTCGCCCGCCCGGTCCGCCGGTTGCCGCGGGCACCCTCGCGCCGCGGCCCGCCCTTGACCGGGCCGGCCGCGGCGGCGGAGCTGTCGGACCGGGTCACGGCGCGAGGAACCCGGCCCGGGTCAGCACCTTCTGGCCCTCGGCGGACTCGACCAGCCCGATGAACGCCTTGGCTGCCTCGGCGTTGGGGGCGTTCTTGAGCAGGGCGACCGGATAGTCGTTGACGGCGTCGGCCGACTCGGGGAACTCCACGCCCGCCACCTTGTCACCGGCCGCCTTCACGTCCGTCCGGTACACGACCGCGGCGTCGGCCTCCTTCAACTCCACCTTCGTCAGGGCGGCCTTGACGTCCTGCTCGTAGGAGACCGGCGTCAGTTCGAGCCCGGCGGCGGCCAGCGCCTTCTGGGCCGCGGCTCCGCAGGGCACCGTCCTGTCGCACAGCACGACCTTGAGGCCGGACCGCGTGAGGTCCTTCAGGGAGGAGATCTTGTCGGGGTTGCCCGGCAGGGTGGCGATCTCCAGCCGGTTGCGCACGAAGACCGTGGGCGTGCCGACCGTTTCCTTCCGGTCCGTCACGATCGCCATCGTCTTCGGGCTGGCGGCGGCGAAGACATCGGCCGGGGCGCCGCCGGTGATGTTCGCGGCGAGGGTGTCGCTGCCGCCGAAGCTGAAGGTCACCTCGGTGCCCGGGTGCTCCTTCTCGAACTCCTTGCCCAGGGCGGTGAAGCTCTCCTGGAGCGAGGCCGCGGCGAAGACGGTGACCGTGCCGGACAGCTTCGGCGCGGAGGACGCCGTGGACCCGGAGGCCGCGGAGGAGTCCGAGTCGGAGGAGGAGCAGGCGCTCAGGAGCAGCAGCGCCGCGGCTCCCGCGCCGGTCGCCCGCAGGGTCCGGCGGGTCCGGCGCGCGCAGCGGATCGTCACAGCGGCCACTCCTTCTGTCCGGTCACGGAGAGGACCGTCGGCCCCTCCTCCTGTGACGAGCATACTGACGCATCTGCGAGATGTAAGACCGCATCGGCATTGCATGAGCGGCAGTATTCAGATGTACGAGCCCGCATATGCGGTCGGCGTGAACGAGTCCTATGTGCGGTCGACATGGACGTTTGTCGACTTCACTCGGGCGGTGGCCTCCATGCCGACCTCCAGCCCCAGTTCCTCGACCGCCTCGCGGGTCAGCAGCGAGACCAGCCGGTGCGGGCCGGCCTGGATCTCCACCTGGGCGGCCACGTCGCCGAGTTTGATCGCGGTGACGATGCCGGGGAAGGCGTTGCGGACCGAGGTGTACGGCGTCTCCTCCTCGCCGCCGCTGCCGGACCTGGCGAGTTCGACCGAGAACACGGCCAGGTCCCGCCCGTCGATGAGTCGCCGTCCGCTGTCGTCGCGGTGGGTCGCCACCCGGCCGGCGTCCGCCCAGCGGCGCGCGGTGTCCGGGCTCACGCCGAGCAGTCGTGCTGCCTGGCCGATCGTGTAGGACTGCATGCCGATCACGATAGGGCGGTTCCCGGACCGCACGCGGGCGCGGGTTCCGGGACCGCACGCGGGGGGTGCGGTTCGCGTGACCGGCCCGGCCCTTGTCGGTGCTGCGGCCCGGCGGGGTGTCGCCGGGCGGACCCAGCTTCTACAGTTCCCCTCCGTAAGGTTCGTCAGTGAGACCGAAAGTTTCGATTCCGTGGAGGGTGTGACGCGCATGCGGACCTTCGACAACCCCGTCATCGGCGGCTTCCACCCCGATCCGAGCGTGTGCCGGGTCGGGGCGGACTACTACCTGGTGTGCTCCAGCTTCGAGTACTTCCCCGGCGTCCCGCTGTTTCACAGCCGTGACCTCGTCCACTGGCGGCAGATCGGCAACGTCCTCGACCGGCCGCGGCAACTGGCGCTGCCGGACGGCACCCCGCCGTCCGCCGGGATCTACGCCCCGACCCTGCGCCACCACGACGGCCGCTTCTACATGATCACGACCAACGTCACCGACGGCGGCACGTTCCTGGTCACCGCCGAGCGGCCCGAAGGTCCCTGGTCCGATCCGGTGTGGATCGACGTGCCCGGGATCGATCCGGACCTCGCCTGGGACGACGACGGCACGTGCTGGTGCGCCGTGTCCGGGGTGGGCCTGGCGCGCATCGACCCCGCGACCGGGAAGGTGCTGGAGGGGCCGGTCGAGGTGTGGTCCGGCACGGGGATGCAGCATCCGGAGGCGCCGCACCTGTACCGCATCGGCGAGTGGTGGTACCTGATGCTCGCCGAGGGCGGCACCGCGCACGGGCACAGCGTCTCCGTCGCCCGCGCCCGCTCCCCGCGCGGACCCTACGAGCCGGCGCCGGGCAACCCGGTCCTGACCCACCGCAGCACCGACCTGCCGGTCCAGTGCACGGGCCACGCCGATCTGGTCCAGGCGCCCGACGGCAGCTGGTGGATGGTGCTGCTGGGCACGCGTCCGCGCGGCTGGTTCCCGTCCTTCCACGTGCTCGGCCGGGAGACCTTCCTGGTTCCGGTGGAGTGGGCCGACGGCTGGCCGCAGGCCGGCCCGGTGCGGGAGCGGCACCCGGCTCCGGCGGCCTGGCACCCCTTCCCGCCCGAACCGGTGCGTGACGATTTCGACGCGGCGGACCTGGCACCGTACTGGATCTCGCCGCGCAGCCGGCCGGAGGGGGCCTTCTCCCTCGGCGGGCGGCCGTCGTGGCTGACGCTGAACACCACGGGCGGCACCCTCGACCTGCCGGGCCACACCTTCGCCGGCCGCCGGCAGCAGCATCCCGACTGCCGCGTCGCGGCGCTGATGGACCCGGGGACGGGCCGCGGCGGGCTCTCGGTGCGCATGGACGAGGCGCACCACTACGACCTCGAGGTCGCCGGGGGACAGGTGAGCGTCGTCGCCCGCATCGGACCGGTCCGGCAGGAACTCGCGCGCCGTCCGGTGTCGCCGGGGCCGGTCACCCTGTGCCTGGAGTTCCGCGCCACGGTCTCCGGGCACGGCGCGGGGCCCGACACGGTCGTCCTCTCGGCCGAGGGCGGCGAACCCCTCGCCGAACTGGACGGCCGCTACCTCTCCACCCAGGTGGCCGGCGGCTTCACCGGCCGCGTGATCGGCATGTACGCCACGGAGGGCAGTGTGGCCTTCGACTGGTTCGACTACCTCCCCCTCGCCGGCGGCTGAGGCACACGGCCGGGCGTTTCCGGAAGCCTTCGGAAACTGTCGGCCCGCCCCGATGCGCCTTGACCACCCCGCGGTCCGCGCGCGTCGGCCGCAGATTCACCGTGCACAAGGGGTTGCCACCGTTCAGCGGCTGTCTCTAGGGTGCGGCAACAACGCATCTTTCTGGATCTTCTTCGAAACTTTCGATCCAGTGGACGGCCGTGGATGCGCCGTCCCGTACCCAAGGAGCGCATGATGGGCGACCGGGCACTGTCCCGCCGCGGCTTCCTCGCGGCCTCCGCCGCGGCCGGTCTCGGCATGACGGCACTGAGTGGTTGCGGCGGAGACTCGGACGGGGGGTCGTCTTCGGGGACGACCACCATCGAGTGGTGGAACATCTCCACCACCCAGCCGACGAAAAGCGTCTGGGCCGGCCTCGCCAAGAAGTTCGAGGCGCAGAACCCCAAGGTCAAGCTGAAGATCGTCCAGCTGGAGAACGACGCCTACAAGTCGAAGATGACGGCGCTGACCGCCTCCGGGAAGCTGCCGGACATCTTCCACACCTGGGGCGGCGGCGTGCTGCAGCAGCAGGTCGACGCCGGGCTCGTCGAGGACCTCACCGACCGGACCAAGCCGTGGGCCGACGGACTGCTGTCGGTCGCGAAGCAGCCGTATCTCCTCGACGACAAGGTGTACGGCATCCCGTTCGACATAGGCATGATCGGCTTCTGGTACAACAAGGCGCTGTTCGCGAAGGCCGGGATCAGCGAACCCCCCACCACCTGGGGCGGGTTCCTCGAAGCCGTGAGCAAGCTCAAGTCGAAGAAGATCACCCCCATCGCGCTCGCCGGCAAGGAGAAGTGGCCCGGCATGTACTACTGGGCGTACCTGGCGATGCGCACCGCCGGCGTCGACGCCCTGAGCAAGGCCGCCGACGACAAGGACTTCACCGGCGCCGGATTCGTCCAGGCCGGACAGCACCTGAAGGACCTCGTCGAACTCCAGCCGTTCCAGAAGGGGTTCCTCGGCGCCGCCTACTCCACGCCCACCGGACAGGCCGCCACCGTGGGCAACGGCAAGGCCGCCATGGAGCTCATGGGCCAGTGGGCCCCCGTCGTGGAGGCGGACGCGGGCAAGGGCCTCGGCGCGGACCTCGGCTTCTTCCCGTTCCCGGCCGTCGAGGGCGGAAAGGGCGCCATCACCGAGGTGTTCGGCGGAGGCGGCGGGCACGCCCTGCGCAAGGGCGCCCCCCAGGCGGCCGTCGACTTCCTGAAGTTCTTCGCCTCCGAGACGACGGATCTCGAACTGGTGAAGAAGACCCATACCCTCCCGGTGGTCCCCGGAGCCGAGAAGGCGCTCTCCGACCCCAACACCAAGTCCGTACAAGCCCAGTTGAAGGCCGCCACCGGCTTCCAGCTCTACCTCGACCAGGCCTACGCGCCCGCCGTCGGCCAGGAGATCAACGACAGCGTCGCCGCGCTCATCGCCGGTTCCAAGTCGCCCGCTCAGGTCACCCAGGCGATCACCAAGACCGCGAAGGAAGAGCAGTAGCCGGCGATGACCTCCACTTTCCTTCCGGACAAGCGGACGGGGCCCGGTGTCGTCGTCCCGCCCCCGGCCGGAGCCGCGGCCCGGGGGCGGGCCCGGCGGCGGGCGCTGAACTGGCTCACCGCGGTCGGCTTCCAACTGCCCGCGCTGGTGCTGTTCGTCACGCTGGTGCTGCTGCCGATGCTGTTCGCCCTCTACGCCGCCTTCTTCCGGTGGGGCGGCTTCGGCATGCCCTCCGACTACGTCGGCGGCGACAACTTCACCCGGCTGTTCGACGACCCGGTCTTCCTGGGCGACCTGTGGCGCTGCCTGATCCTGGTCGTGCTGTCGCTCGCGCTCCAGCTGCCGTTCGCGCTCGCCATGGCGGTGCTGCTGAACCAGCGGCTGCGCGGCCGGGCCGTGTACCGGATGCTGTTCTTCGCCCCGTACGTGCTGTCCGAGGCCATCACCGGCGTGCTGTTCAGCATGGTCTTCGCGCCGGGCGACGGGCTCGCCGACCATGTCCTGGGCGCCGTCGGACTGGACGGTCTGGGCGGGGAGTGGTTCGCCGACCCCTCCTACGTCATGGCCACCCTGTTCCTGGTCATGACGTGGAAGTACTTCGGCTTCCACATGATGCTCTACCTGGCCGGACTGCAGTCCATCCCGGCCGAGTTGACCGAGGCGGCGCTGATCGACGGCGCCGGGCCCTGGCAGCGCTTCCGCAACGTCACCCTGCCGCTGCTCGCGCCCACCCTGCGCATCAGCGTCTTCCTCTCCGTGATCGGAGCGATCCAGCTCTTCGACCTGGTCTGGGTGATCACCCAGGGCGGACCCGACCACCACTCCGAGACGATGGCCGTGACCATGTTCCAGTACGGCTTCAAGCGCTACCAGGTCGGCTACGCCAGCGCGGTCAGCGTGGTCATGTTCGGCATCTGCCTCGCCTTCGCCCTCTCCTACCAGCGGTTCGTGCTCCGCCGCGACCTCGAAGGGGCCACCACGACGATGAGGGGAGCCGGCAAGTGAGCCGCAAGACCGCACGCACCCTGCCCCTGCACCTGATCCTCGTCGCGGTCGGCGCGGTGATGGCCGTGCCCCTGGTGTACGCCGCCCTCTCCGGCTTCAAGTCCACCGACGAGCTCTCCCGCAACCCCTTCGGGCTGCCCGAACACTGGCTGACCGGCAACTACACCGGCATCCTCCGCTCCGGCGACTTCTGGCGGCTGGTCGGCAACAGCACGCTGATCGCGGTGGGCACGACCGTGCTCGTGGTCGCGGTCTCCGCGCTCGCCGCCTTCTCCTTCGCCCGGTTCGCCTTCCGGGGGCGGGAAGTGCTGTTCACCGTCTTCACGATGGGGCTGATGTTCCCCTTCGCGGTGGCCGCGCTGCCGCTGTTCCTGCTGCTGCGCTCCCTGGACCTGCTCGACAACCCGCTGGGCGTGATCCTGCCGCAGGCCGCGTTCGGGCTGCCGATGACGATCATCATCCTGCGGGCCTTCTTCCGGGAGATCCCCGGCGAGCTGGAGGAGGCGGCCACCCTCGACGGCTGCACCCCCTTCGGGTTCTTCTGGCGGGTGCTGCTGCCGATGGCGCGGCCCGCGCTCGGCACGGTCTCCGTGCTCGCGGTCGTCACCAGCTGGAACAACTTCTTCCTGCCGCTGCTGGTGTTCACCGAGAACAAGTGGTGGACCCTGCCCATCGGCGTCCAGCAGTTCCAGGGCGAGTACTCCGCGGAGTACGCCCGGGTCTTCGCCTACCTCGTGCTGGCGATGGTCCCGGCCCTCGCCTTCTACTCGGTCGCCGAGCGCCAGCTCGTCGGCGGCCTCACCGCCGGCGCCACGAAGGGATGACGAGCGCCCGCGGACGTACGGCTCACCCACACCATCCGACCGTGAGGAGTCGCACCATGCGCAAGACCCGTCTCAGACTCGTCGCTGCCGTGGCCACCGTCCTGGTCGCCGCGGGCGTCGGCACCACCTCGCCCGCCCAGGCCCACGACCGGCCGGCCACCCTCGCCGACCTGGCCGAGCGGCACGGACGCTACTTCGGCAGCGCCACCGACAACCCCGAACTCACCGACACCGCCTACACGGCGGTCCTCGGCAGCGAGTTCGACATGATCACGCCCGGCAACGGCATGAAGTGGTACGCCACCGAGCCCGAGCCGGGTGTCTTCGACTGGTCCGCGGGCGACCAGATCGTGGACCTCGCGCGCCGCAACCACCAGCGGTTACGGGCCCACACCCTGGTCTGGCACAACCAGCTGCCGAGCTGGCTGACCGACCGCGAGTGGACGGCCGACGAACTGCGGGCGGTGCTGAAGCGGCACATCTTCGCGGAGGTGCGGCACTACCGGGGCAAGGTCTACTCGTGGGACGTCGTGAACGAGGCGTTCAACGAGGACGGCACCTACCGCGAGACCCTCTGGTACAAGACGCTCGGCCCCGGCTACATCGCCGACGCGCTGCGCTGGGCCCACCAGGCCGACCCGCACGCCAAGCTCTACCTCAACGACTACAACATCGAGGCCGTCGGCCCGAAGTCCGACGCCTACTACCGGCTGGCCCAGGACCTCAGGGCGCAGGGCGTCCCACTGCACGGCATCGGACTGCAGGCCCACCTCGCCCTGCAGTACGGCTATCCGGCCACCCTCGAGGACAACCTGCGCCGCTTCTCCCGGCTCGGCCTCGACACCGCGCTCACCGAGGTCGACGTCCGCATGCTGCTGCCGGCGGACGCGGAGAAGCTCGCCCAGCAGGCCGACTGGTACCGGGATCTGACCGCGGCGTGTCTCGCGGTGCGCCGGTGCGTGGGCATCACGGTGTGGGACTGGACCGACAAGTACTCGTGGATCCCGGCGTTCTTCCCGGGAGAGGGCGCCGCGCTGCCCTGGGACGAGGAGTTCCGGCCCAAGCCGGCGTATGCCGCGATCAGGCAGGCACTCGGCGAAGAATGACGGCACGGACCCGCAACGGGGGGGAAGGGGGGAGGGTGCCTCGCCGCAACAGGGTGGCGGCGAGGCACCCCGGCGCTGCGGGCGTGCGTCAGGGCCGGTTCGCGGCGGGCGTCCGCGACCGGCCCCTGGGAGCTGCGGGCGGTCGGCGGGCCGCCCGTTCGTGAATCAGGCGGCCGTCATCACGCGGTGCGGGGCGATGATCTGACCGTCCGGCAGGAGCTCACCGGTGTCCTCGAAGAGCAGGACGCCGTTGCACAGCAGGCTCCATCCCTGCTCCGGGTGGTGCGCCACGAGTCGGGCGGATTCCCGGTCGGCGGAGTCTGCTGAGGGGCACGGCGGCTGGTGCTGGCACATTGGTGGGATCTTTCGCTCTGTCGTGGTGTTCGAGATGAATGGTGTGTCTGTCTCGCGGCGTGAAGCCTCGTCCATGGCCGCCCCCCGTTGACAAGTCGGTCGGAACCCAGTGTTGCCCCACGGGCGTCGATCCGCAGGGATTTCGCAGCACCGCTTCTCACAGGTTCAGGACGCGCCGTCCACCGCGGACGGTTCAGTTGGGCCGTACTGTCCCTTCGGGTGGTTTCACATGGCCGGATGGGGCTAGTCCTGACCGGTCGGAGCCGGCGGGAGGCTCGTGCGAGCACCCCGCGGCTCGCACGAGCGCAACGGGGGTCGGGCAGGAAGCGGGGCGGTGAGGTGCGGAGGCGACGTACCCCCGCCCCGGGCTTCGGGGACGGGGGTACGCGGGCGGGTCGTGCCGGGTGGGTTCAGGCGGTCTGGCGGAGCAGGGGCGCCGGGGTCACCCGGCGGGTCAGCGTCGGCAGCAGATCGGCGACCCGGTGCTGCTGGTGCGCCGCGATGCCGGGCGGGGCGGGCGCCAGCGGGATCAGGATGTCCGTGGCGGCGGGGTTGCCGGTGGCGCCGTCCGCGGCGCAGTCGCCGTGCAGCCACAGGGTGAGCATGTACAGGCCGGGCACGGACAGCAGACGTGGCTGGTAGGGCTGGGTCAGCGTCTCGGCCTGCCGCAGGGCCTGTTCGGTGGAGGGGATGTAGGGGCCTTCGAAGAAGTGCGAGAAGGCCCAGCCGTCGGCGGTGAGCGTGGTCTCGGCGGCGGCCACCGACCGGTCACCGGAGCGGATCAGGAACCGCCATCCGGCGAGCCGGGTGGCGGCGCCGGTGGCGGTGATCTCCTCCAGCACGTGGACGGGAAGCGGGAGCTCGGGAGTGACGGGTCCCTGGTGACGCAGCAGGGACGGGGTGCGGGCCTCCCGGACGGCGGCGGGGGAACCGAGGGCGGTGAGGACGGAGCGAAGTGCGGGCGCGGGAGCCGGGGGGACATGCAGCGGCATGGTGGGTCGCCTCTCATTCGGCAGGCACGGTGACGCGAGGGCGGGGGCGGACGGCGCTGTCTGCTCACGAGGCCGGAGAGGAGGGGGCCGGGGTCCGGTAACGAGGGATGTGGGTGAGGCCTGCCGCGCGTCGCCTCGACGGCGGGTTCCATGACCGCGGGCGCCAACTCTCCGCCTGTTCGCGGAGTTTATACGAGGTATGTTCAGGGGGTGTTTCATCTAGCCGTTTGCGGTGCACTCGGCAAGGGCGCATTCGGTCGGCGTTACGCGGGAATCATCCCGATTCCCGGTCGGCTCCGCAGCGATGACCTCGGAGAGTGTCCGGGAGGTGGTCGGCCAATTCTCGTCGGCGTTTTTCACGAGTTCGTGAGCTGTCCGCAACTGCGTAGTGACGCATGCCCGGCGAATGTGCCGCGGGTCACTTCCTCCAGCGTAGCGGGGTACGAGCCCGCGTGTGGACGTTATCGATCGGCTGGGCTGGGCATTATCCCACGTGACCAGGACGCCGGCGGCCGATCTTCGGCCCGCCCATTCGAGGAGGGACGCTTCGATGGGGGAGAAGGTCGTGGCAGGCGGGTTCGACCTGTCCGATCGGCAGCACTACCGGGACAAGCTCCGGCGGTGCCTGACGGGGCTCGAGCGGCTGTTGGCTCAGGAGCGCTTCGATCGGCCGAAGAACCTCATGGGTCTCGAGATCGAATTGAATCTGGTCGGCACCGACGGCATGCCCAAAATGCTGAATGCGCAAGTACTCGAGCGCATCGCGAGCCGGGACTTCCAGACCGAACTCGCCATGTTCAACCTGGAAGTCAACATCGCCCCGCACCGATTGGGCGGGCGGGTATTCGACCGCCTCGCCGAAGAACTCCGTACGTCACTGGCATATGCCGACAGAAAGGCGGGGGAGGTCGACGCGGGAATCGTGATGATCGGTATTCTGCCGACGCTCGACCGGGACGACCTGGTCTCCTCCAACCTCTCCGCGGTGGACCGCTACACCCTGCTCAACGACCAGATCGTGGCAGCCCGCGGTGAGGACTTCGCCCTCGACATCGACGGCGTGGAGCACCTCAAGTGCACGTCGAAGTCGATAGCCCCGGAGGCCGCCTGCACCTCCGTGCAACTGCACCTCCAGGTCACCCCGGGCCGTTTCGCCGACGTGTGGAACGCGGCGCAGGCCGTCGCCGCCGCCCAGGTCGCCATCGGCGCCAACTCCCCCTTCCTGTTCGGCCGCGAGCTGTGGCGCGAGTCCAGGCCCCCGCTGTTCCAGCAGTCCACCGACACCCGCCCGCCGGAACTGCAGGCCCAGGGAGTGCGCCCGCGCACCTGGTTCGGCGAGCGCTGGATCAGCTCCGCCCACGACCTCTTCGAGGAGAACCTGCGGTTCTTCCCGGCGCTGCTGCCGATCTGCGACGAGGAGGACCCGCTGGAGACCGTCGACGCGGGCGGCGTCCCCAAGCTCGCCGAACTCGTCCTGCACAACGGCACGATCTACCGCTGGAACCGCCCGGTCTACGGCATCGCCGACGGCGTCCCGCACCTGCGCGTGGAGAACCGCGTGCTGCCCGCGGGCCCGACCATCACGGACGTCATCGCCAACGCGGCCTTCTACTACGGCGTCGTCCGCGCCCTCGCCGAGGAACCGCGTCCGGTGTGGACCCGGCTGCCCTTCGAGGCGGCTGCGGCCAACTTCGACGCCGCCTGCCGGCACGGCATCGACGCCCGCCTGGAATGGCCGCGGCGCGGCCGGTACGCCGGCACCGCCCAGGTCGACGCGGTGACCCTGGTGCGCGACGAACTGCTGCCGCTCGCAGAGGCGGGCCTGACCGCGTGGGGCATCGAACCCGCCGACCGCGACCTGTACCTCGGGGTGATCGAGGAGCGGTGCCGCCGCCGGGTCAACGGCGCCTCGTGGCAGGCGGCCACCTTCCACCGGGCCCTGGAGTCGGGGCTGTCGCGGGAGTCCGCGCTGGCGGCCACCACCCGGCGGTACTGCGAGCTGATGCACGTGGGTGACCCGGTGCACACCTGGCCGGTGGGCCTGCCCAAGCCCGTGCCGCTGGGGTGAGAGGCCGGGTCACTCCGGGCCGCGTACCTTGCCGCTCGCCGCGACGACGGCCTTGAGGATGACCGTGTGGATCTGCGACGGGTCGCTCACCGACTGGCCCGAGCCGCCCGTCGCCTTCGCGATCTGCTCGGCCTCCTCCCGGTCGGCGTCGGGGCCCACGGCGATCACGATCAGCGGCACCGGACGCTCGGGGTCGGTGAGCTTCTCGAGTTCCCGGACGAGCCCGGCGCGGGAGATGCTGCCCGGGTCCTGGTTGACGCCGTCGGTGAGGACGACCAGCGCGTTGAACTTGCCGGGGACGTAGGAGGCGGTGGCCGCCCGGTAGGCGGCGAGCGTGGTGTCGTACAGGCCGGTGGCGCCGTTCGGCACCGGCTGCAGGCCGCGGAACGCCGCCGAGAGCCGGTCGCGCTGCGTGCCGTCGCCCTCGCGGTCGCCGAGCCGCCCGGTCGGCACCAGGACGCGGTAGTCCTTGTCGCCGTCCAGCCGGGTGGAGAACTCCCACAGGCCGATCTCGTCCCGCGGCGTGAAAGTTGCCAGAGCCTGCAGCAGCGATGCCTTGGTGACGTCCATCCGGGACCGGCCGGTGCCCGGCACCGGCTCCGCCATGGACGAGGAGGCGTCGACGACCGTGGTGAGCCGGGCGCTCTGCACCGTGATCGTCCAGATGCCGAGGGCCGTCTGCAACGCGGCGGCCGCGGCCGGCTCGGGCGCGGGCTCGGCGTACGGCTGCGGGGCGGCACCGCCGGCCCCGGCGACCACCGCCTTCGGCGCCTCCTCGTCGTCGGTCCGGAAGCCGTGCCGGTGCAGCAGCCGCAGCTGCTCCGGCCGGCCGAGCCAGTTCAGGAACCGCAGCGCGGCCCGGCTCTCGTCGGTGGTCAGCAGGCCCACCAGCGCGTACGGGTAGTCCAGCCGGGGCGCGCCGTCCTCGGGGTAGAACATGTCCAGCGCCGGGCCGCCGTCCGGCCGCGCGGAGTTGTAGGCGTACGCCGCCTGCTCGGTGAGGACCAGCGCCCGGTTGCGCTCGAGTGTCGCGGGGACCTGGCCGTCGGTGTCGGAGGTGCGCCGCGACAGTGACTTCATCATGGCCGCGGCCTGCGTGTCGCCGTCCTCCAGACCGGCGGCGCCCGTGGTGAGCTGGGTGAGGGCGAGCAGCCCGGTCGCGCTGTGCGCCGGATCGGCCGCGCCGAGCCCGAAGGAGCCGTCCCGCAGCGCGGCACCGGCCAGCTCGGTCCAGTCGTACGTCTTCCGCGGCCAGCCCAGCGACTTCGCGGCCGGCGGCGTCATGGCCACACCCACCGGGGTGGAGGCGACCGAGCCCGCCGGGGCCACCTCGACCGCGCCGGTGTCCGCCCTTAGCGGGTCCACCCACACGTCCGAGTCCGGCACCCACACCTGGACGTCGGTCCGCTCGCCGGTGCGGAGCGCGTCCGCGACCCGGTAGGACTCGCGCGGTGTCACCGTGATCGCGAGGCAGCTGCCGTCGGAGGTGACGTTCTCGTCGCGGGCCCGCTCGGCGGCGGCCTTCAGGGCGGGCGCGATGTCCGGGGAGGCGGCGAGCCGGAGCCGTACGGGGTCGTCGTGGCAGGACGAGCCGAAGGCCGGCAGCCCGCCGCGCACGGCCAGCGCGGTGCCCGCGGCCACGGTGAGCACGACGGCGGTCGCGACGGCCACCGAGCGGCGGCTGACTCGCCGACGGGGGCCGCGGACGCCCGCCCCATACTGATCGGGCAAGCTGTGACGTCCCATGACGGTGGTGCCCTCCCCTTGGTGAACCCTCGCGCCGCACACGGATGCGGGGGCCGCACGAAGGGGGGCACGCCACGTACGGCGTCCGTCCCCCGGCGGCCTGCCGCGCACGATCCTCGTAATTGCTTTCGAGACCCTAGCGGGGCGGCGGTGGGGACGAGGCGGGAACACTCAACTGGAGGCAGGTGTGCAGGCAGAGGCGGGCGCGGTGGCCGGTTCCTCTCCCGAGGAGCGGCCCTCGCGACGGATCTTCCGGGACGAGACACTGCTCGTCCTGGGGCTCTCGCTGGGCGCGAGCGGGGTTTCCGCCCTGATCAGCTTTGTCGGATCGGTCACCCGGCCAGGCGGTCTGAAGGACCAGGCGGCCACGCTCAACGCCTCGGCGGCGCCGGGGCGCCCCTGGCTGGATCTGGCCTGGCAGCTGTTCGGGATCGCCACCGCTCTGGTGCCCGTCGCGCTCGTGGCGCACTTCCTGATGCGCGAGGGGCAGAGCCTGCGCACGCTCGGCTTCGACCGCACCCGGCCCTGGCCGGACCTCGGGCGCGGGGCCGCGGTCGCCGCGGTGATCGGCAGCACCGGCATCGCCTTCTACCTGGCCGCGCGCGGGCTGGGCTTCAACCTCACGGTGGTCCCGGAGGCACTGCCCGACGTGTGGTGGAAGTACCCCGTGCTGGTCCTGTCGGCGGTGCAGAACGCCGTCCTGGAAGAGGTCATCGTCGTCGGCTATCTGCTGCGCCGGCTCGGCCGGCTGGGCTGGACGCCCGGCGCCGCGCTGCTGGGCAGTGCCGTGCTGCGCGGCTCCTACCACCTCTACCAGGGCATCGGCGGTTTCGTCGGGAACATGGTGATGGGCGTGGTCTTCGTCCTGCTGTACCGGCGCTGGGGCCGGGTGGGTCCGCTGGTGGTGGCGCACTCCCTGCTCGACATCGGGGCGTTCGTCGGGTACGCGCTGCTGGCGGGAAAAGTGGGCTGGCTGCCTACGGCGTGAGCAGTTCCCCCTCGATGACCGTGACCGCGCGGCCGGTCAGCAGGGTGCGTTCGCCGCGCAGTTCGGTGCGGACGAGGCCGGGCCGGTGGGAGGCCTGCAGGCCGGTCAGGACGGCGCGGCCGAGGCGCTCGGACCAGAACGGGGCGAGGGCGGTGTGGGCGCTGCCGGTGACGGGGTCCTCGTCGATGCCGACGTTCGGGAAGAAGCAGCGCGAGACGAAGTCGTGGCCGGCGGCCGGGTCGGCGGCTCGCGCGGTGGCGATGACGCCGCGCTCGGAGCAGCCGGCCAGGGCCTTGTGGTCGGGGGCGAGGCCGCGGACCGTCTCCTCGTCGGCGAGTTCCAGCAGCAGGTCGCCCACGTTCGGGCCGGTGTCGAAGGCGGCGCGCGGCGCGGCGCCCAGTGCTTCGGCGACGCCGTCGGGGACCTCGACGGACGTCAGCGGGGCCGTGGGGAAGTCCAGCGTGACCGAGCCGTCCTCACCGGGCGTCGTGACCAGCACGCCGCTGCGCGTGGCGAACCGCGCCGGGCCCTGGTGGGCGCCGGTGGTGCCCAGCACGTGGGCCGTGGCGAGCGTGGCGTGGCCGCACAGGGCGACCTCGGCCGCGGGAGTGAACCAGCGCAGCGCCCAGTCGGCCTCCCCGCCTTCGGGCAGCCGGTGCGCGAACGCCGTCTCGGCGTGGTTCACCTCCCGGGCCACCTCCTGCATCCAGTCGTCGTCCGGGAAGGCGCCGGCGTCGAAGAGCAGGACCCCGGCGGGGTTGCCGGCGAAAGGACGGTCGGTGAAGGCGTCGACGATTCGAATCCGCATGCCCCGACGCTAGGGCGCGCCCCGGCCCCGGACCACGGCCAATCCCGGATACCTGGCACTTGTCCGGTGGTACGACGTCGGAGCCGACGGGGCCGGAGGCCACGGCGGTCCGGAGCGGACGGGCCGCAGGCCGGGGAGCTGGGGATCGCGGCGCCGGCAGCGGGCAGGCCGCGGGCAGGAGGCCCGGACCGGACAGCCGCAGGCCCCGACGCCGTGCGGGCGTCGGGGCCTGGGACTGCGGAGCGGTGTGCGGCGGAGGAGGCGTTCCGCCCGTACCGGAGCCGGGGGACGCCTCCCGCCCGGGACGGTCAGTCCGTGCCGGACTCCATGGCGGCGCGGTCCAGCAGTTCCTCGTCCTCCGAGACCTCGCCGCGGGAGGCGATGGCCTCCGCGCCGCCCTCCGGCATGCTGCCGATCAGGCCGGTCGCGGCCGCCTGGGCGGCGCCGACGGCGGGGTGCGCGGTGCCGATCAGCCCGATCCCGGCGTACTGCTCCAGCTTGGCGCGGGAGTCGGCGATGTCGAGGTTGCGCATGGTGAGCTGGCCGATCCGGTCGACCGGGCCGAACGCGGAGTCCTCGGTGCGCTCCATGGACAGCTTGTCGGGGTGGTAGCTGAACGCCGGACCCGAGGTGTCGAGGATCGAGTAGTCCTCACCGCGCCGCAGCCGCAGCGTCACCTCGCCGGTGATCGCCGCGCCGACCCAGCGCTGCAGCGACTCGCGCACCATCAGCGCCTGCGGGTCCAGCCAGCGGCCCTCGTACATCAGCCGGCCCAGACGCCGTCCCTCGGTGTGGTACTGGGCGACGGTGTCCTCGTTGTGGATCGCGTTGACCAGGCGCTCGTAGGCCGCGTGCAGCAGCGCCATGCCGGGGGCCTCGTAGATGCCGCGGCTCTTGGCCTCGATGATCCGGTTCTCGATCTGGTCCGACATGCCCAGGCCGTGCCGGCCGCCGATGGCGTTGGCCTCCATCACCAGGTCGACCGGGGAGGCGAACTCCTTGCCGTTGATCGTCACCGGGCGGCCCTGCTCGAAGCCGATCGTCACGTCCTCGGTGGCGATCTCGACCGCGGGGTCCCAGAACCGCACGCCCATGATCGGCTCGACGGTCTCCACGCTGGTGTCCAGGTGCTCCAGCGTCTTGGCCTCGTGGGTGGCGCCCCAGATGTTGGCGTCGGTGGAGTACGCCTTCTCCGTGCTGTCCCGGTAGGGCAGGCCGTGGGCGATCAGCCACTCGGACATCTCCTTGCGGCCGCCCAGCTCGGTCACGAAGTCCGCGTCCAGCCAGGGCTTGTAGATCCGCAGGTGCGGGTTGGCCAGCAGGCCGTAGCGGTAGAACCGCTCGATGTCGTTGCCCTTGAAGGTCGACCCGTCGCCCCAGATCTGCACGTCGTCCTCGAGCATCGCGCGCACCAGGAGGGTGCCCGTGACGGCGCGGCCGAGCGGCGTGGTGTTGAAGTAGGCGCGCCCGCCCGAGCGGATGTGGAACGCCCCGCAGGCGAGTGCGGCCAGGCCCTCCTCGACGAGCGCGGCGCGGCAGTCGACCAGACGCGCGACCTCGGCGCCGTAGGTCTTGGCGCGGCCCGGCACCGAGGCGATGTCGGGCTCGTCGTACTGACCGATGTCGGCGGTGTAGGTGCACGGGACGGCGCCCTTGTCGCGCATCCACGCGACGGCGACCGAGGTGTCGAGACCGCCGGAGAAGGCGATGCCGACGCGCTCGCCGGCGGGGAGGGAGGTGAGGACCTTGGACATAGGAAGAGTATGCATGAATCCGCATGGCTATGCAAAGCCCTGTGCGCACATGCTGTGCGAGGCCGTGCGGCAGCCGTGCGGCAGGCGGTCAGGTGGCGCCGAGCGCGTGCTCCGGGTACGCGGACGCGCGCCTACCGGGGGGTGGTCGCGATCTGGATCAGGTTGCCGCAGGTGTCGTCGAGGACGGCGGTGGTGACCGGGCCCATCTCCACGGGCTCCTGGGTGAAGCGGACGCCGAGACCGCGCAGACGCCGGTACTCCGCCGTCACGTCGTCGACGGCGAACTGGGCGACCGGGATGCCGTCCTCGACGAGCGCGTCCCGGTAGGTCCTGGCGGCCGGGTGCTCGGCCGGCTCGAGGAGGAGTTCGGTGCCGTCGGGCTCGTCGGGCGAGACGACGGTCAGCCACCGGTGCTTGTCGCCGAGCGGGACGTCGTGCTTCTTCGCGAAGCCGAGGATCTCGGTGTAGAAGTGCTCGGCCTTGTCCTGGTCGTCGACGAAGACGCTGGTCAGATGGATCCTCATGAGGGGCTCTCCTCCGGTCCGGACGTGTCGGGCGCGGGCCATCGCTCGACGATCTGCCGCAGTGGGGCCGTGTTCAGGTCGTGGAACTTGTAGCGGCCCTCCCGCCTGGTCTCGACGAGCCCGGCGGCCTCCAGTACGGCGAGGTGCTGGGAGACCGCCTGCCGTGAGATGCCGAGCCGGTGCTTCATGCTCAGCCGGGAGCAGATCTCGAACAGGGTCTGTCCGGACTTCTCCGTGAGCTCGTCGAGGATGGTGCGGCGGGTGGGATCGGCCAGGGCTTTGAACAGGTCGTCGGCCACGACCCGAGAATAGGCAAGTGACTGCTTGCCTATCAAGCACGGACACGTGGCCGGTGATCCGGTCCGGCGGTGGATAGGCTCCCGGCATGCACCTTCGTGTGGACGTCGTCGGGGAAGCGAGCCAGGAAGTCGTCGACGCCTTCGGCCGGCTGCTGCCGCAGCTGTCGTCGACGGCGAAGCCCCTCGACCGGGAGGCGGTCGACCGGATGGTGAACTGCGACGCGAACACCGTGCTCGTGGCCCGCACCCCCGAGGCGATCGTCGGGACCCTGACGCTGGTGCTGCTGCCCCTGCCTTCCGGGTTGCGGGCCCGCGTCGAAGACGTGGTCGTCGACGGTGCGGCGCGAGGTCATGGGGTGGCCGCTCTGCTCACCGAGGAGGCCGTGCGGATCGCCCGGGAGGCGGGCGCGCGGACGGTGGATCTCACCTCCCGGCCGGATCGCGCGGCGGCGAACCGGCTCTACGAGCGCGCCGGGTTCCGGAGCAGGCAGTCGACCGTCTACCGCCTCCCGCTCGATCGTTAGCGGAGCCTCCGCCCTGACCCGGCGCTGACGCCCGACCTTCACTGTCCGGGCGTGGCGCCCGGCTGCCCTCGTCCGCCGTGGCGGGTTCGCCGACGCGAAGTCCCGGTCCCTGCATTCTCTCCACTCGCATCATGACGGGTCTTGTCGTCGGAACGATTCCGATATATCGTTGAGCCATCGCGACAGATCAACGATGGAATGGAGTGAGTGCGATGCGCAACCACGGATTCGAGCGTGGACACGGCGGACCCGGGCCCCGGGGGCGGGGCGGTTTCGAGGGACTGCGAGGTGCCTTCGGCCCCTTCGGGCCGGGCGGCGGCCCCGGTCCGGGGTTCGGCTTCGGCGGTCCGGGTTTCGGCCCGGGCTTCGGTCCCGGCCCCAGGGGGCGCGGTGGACCGCGGGGGAGGGCGCGGCGCGGCGACGTCCGCGCGTCGATCCTGGCCCTGCTGAAGGACCGTCCGATGCACGGCTACGAGATGATCCAGGAGATCGCCGAGCGCAGCGGCGGGGCGTGGAAGCCCAGCCCCGGCTCGGTGTACCCGACCCTCCAACTGCTGGAGGACGAGGGGCTGATCATCAGTGAGAGCGAGGGCGGCAAGAAGCTGTTCTCGCTCACCGAGGCCGGCCGCGCGGCGGCCGACGAGGGGCCCGACGCGCCCTGGGAGGAAGCCTCCCGAGGCATCGACTGGGAGGTGCTCGGCGAGATCCGGCAGGCCGGCTTCGGGCTGATGGAGGCCTTCGGCCAGGTCTGGAAGACCGGCACCAAGGAACAGCGCGACAAGGCGCTGGCCGTCATCAACGACGCCCGCAAGAAGCTGTACCTGATCCTCGCCGACGAGGACTGACGGCGGCCTGCCGCCGTGTGCCGGGCGCCCCGTGGACCGGTCCGCGGGGCGCCCTGACGCGTGTACGGGCCTCGGCCCTCAGGTCAGCAGCCCGTCCAGCCTGCGCAGCGACTCGTTCAGCGCGGTCGTGGCCGAGTCCTTGAGCCTGGCCGCCATCAGCGACACCGCGGCCCCCGTGAACTCCCCGTCGATCCGGACCGTCGTGGCGTCGCCGTCGGGCGTCAACGTGTAGCGCGTGGCGAGGTTCACGGCCATCGGTCCCTTGCCGCGGATGGCGAGCACCCGGGCGGGCTCCACCTCCTCGATGGTCCACTCCACCTCGGCCGGGAACCCCATGAGCTTCAGGTTCTCCTGGAACGTGCCCCCGGGCGCGAGTTCGGCCGGCCCGCCCCCGGGGAAGCCCGTGTGGGTCGCGTTCCACTCGCCGTAGGCGGACCAGTCCGTCAGTCGTGCCCACACCTTCTCCGCGGGGGCCCCGATCCGTGCCTCCGCGCTGACCTCGGCCATGCGACCACCTCTTCGTGTCGGGCTGTGGTGTCGCGGAACGTAGCCGCAGGGGCCGCAACATTCAATACTGATGAACCGTCAGATGTAGTCGTGTGCGGCCTGATCTCCTCCGTAAGGAGGAGATTCCGGCCCATGGAGTCCACTCCCTGTCGGACGCGGAAATGCTTCCGCCCGGCGATGACCGCAGGGCCCGGGGCTGATGGGGTAGGGGATGTGCGACCCCGTATCCCCAGGCAGTCGGCGGACGAGCCGGGCCTCGGCCTCCGTGCCGACAGTGATGCCGGACTCAGCGACGAGCTGGCAGCGGTGGTCTCCGGTGCCCGGCGGCGGGCGGTGCGGGACGGGGACCGGCAGATCGACACCGCCCACCTGCTGCACTCGCTCCTCGAGCAGGATCCCGAGGCGCGGGGCGTCTTCGGCGACGGGGCCGGGCTCGCGCGACTGCTCGGCTACCTCGTGCAGCGCAGCATCGGCTACGGCCTGCGCTGGCAGGGCTCGGTGGAGGACTCCGGCGCGGTGCCCCTGACACCGGAGACGGAGGGGTACTCGCCGCTGGCCGCGCGGGCGCTGGAGCACGCCCGCGAGCACGCCCGCGAGCGCGCCCGCGAGCGCGCCGCCGGACCGGCCCGCGGCATCGACCTGCTCGCGGCGATCGTGGCGGACCCGCAGGCCCGCGCGGTCGAGGTGCTCGGCCGCGCCGGCATCGCGGTCGAGGCCGTGCTCGCCCGGATCGAGGAGCTGTCGGCGCAGCCGGGAGCGTCCAGCCGCTGAGACAGGTGTCATCGAGGGTGACGCTCATGTCGTCCCCTGCCATCATGTGCCCGTGCATACGTCTGAGAGCAGTCAGGGCAGCCGCGGCCGGGGCGCCGGGCTCGGCCTCGCGCTGGGGTCCGCGCTGGCCTTCGGCGGATCCGGAGTCGCGGCGAAGCCGCTGATCGAGGCGGGACTGGATCCGCTGCACGTGGTCTGGCTGCGGGTGGCGGGCGCCGCCCTGGTCATGCTGCCGGTCGCGATACGCCACCGCACGCTGCCGCGTCGCCGCCCCGCGCTGCTCGCCGGGTTCGGACTGCTGGCCGTGGCCGGGGTCCAGGCCTGCTATTTCGCCGCGATCTCCCGCATCCCGGTCGGGGTCGCGCTGCTCGTCGAGTACCTCGCGCCCGCCCTGGTCCTCGGCTGGGTGCGGTTCGTGCAGCGGCGGCCGGTGACGCGGGCCGCCGCGCTCGGGGTGGTCCTCGCGGCCGGCGGTCTCGCCTGCGTGGTCGAGGTCTGGTCGGGCCTGAGCTTCGACGCCCTCGGCCTCGTCCTCGCGCTCGGCGCCGCCTGCTGCCAGGTCGGCTACTTCGTCCTGTCGGACCAGGGCAGCGACGCCGGCGACGACGCCCCGGACCCGCTCGGCGTCATCGCCTACGGCCTGCTCACCGGCGCCGCCGTCCTCACCCTCGTCGCCCGCCCCTGGGACCTGGACTGGTCGGTGCTGGCCGGCACCGCCGACATGAACGGCACCCCCGTCGCGGCCGGCCTGCTGCTGGCCTGGATCGTGCTGGTCGCCACCGTCCTCGCCTACGTCACCGGGGTGCTGTCGGTGCGCCGGCTCTCGCCGCAGGTCGCGGGGGTCGTGGCGTGCCTGGAGGCGGTCATCGCGACCGTCCTGGCCTGGGTGCTGCTCGGCGAGCACCTCTCCGCGCCGCAGATCGCCGGCGGGGCGGTCGTCCTGGCGGGCGCCTTCATCGCCCAGTCGTCGACACCCGCCCGGGGATCCGCCGAGCCGGTGGCGAGCGGCGGCCTGGAAAGGGATTTGTCCGCCCGTAGCAGCGCCGCCTAGGCTGCCGATCATGCATGCGAACGTGCTCGTCCTGTCCCCGCCCGCCGCCTGAGGCGGGCCCAGGTCCGACACGCCCGGCACGGCGCCGGGCCGGTCGCTGCTGCCCGCAGAAGCAGTCCACGGTCCCGCTGACCCGGGACCTCCTCACGCACTTCTGCGGAGAACACTCGTGTCGAACGCTGATCACGGCCTGCCCGTCGGGCGAGGCCTGCTCTACCTGATCGTCGCCGGTTTCGCCTGGGGCACCGCCGGCGCGGCCGCCTCCCTGGTCTACCGGACCGGTGACATGGGACCCGTCGCCCTCTCCTTCTGGCGCTGCGCGCTGGGACTCGTCCTGCTGCTGGCCGCCCGCCGGCTGCGCCCGCGCGCCCGGTCCGCCGTCCGTGAGCCGCTCACCCGCAGGGCGCTGCGGGCCGGCCTCACGGGCGTCGGGCTCGCGGTGTTCCAGACCGCCTACTTCGCCGCCGTGGCCGCGACCGGCCTGGCGGTGGCCACCGTCGTCACCCTGGGCGCCGGACCGGTGTTCATCGCGCTCGGCGCCCGGCTGACCCTGGGCGAGCGGCTCGGGCGGGGCGGCGTGGCGGCCGTCGCCGGGGCGCTGGCCGGGCTCGGCGTGCTCGTCCTCGGCAGCGGCGGCGCGACCGTACGGCCGTGGGGCGTGCTGCTGGCGCTGACGTCCGCGGCCGGGTACAGCGCGATGACCCTGCTGACCCGCTGGTGGGGCCGCGGCGGCGGGACGGACGCCGCCGAGACGTCCGTGGGGGCGTTCGCGGTCACCAGCCTGTGCCTGCTGCCGTTCGCCCTGGCCGAGGGGCTGTTTCCGCACACCCCCGACCCGGTCCGGCTGGTCTGGCTGCTCGCCTACATCGCGGCCGTCCCCACGGCGCTCGCCTACGCGCTGTACTTCGCCGGCGCCGCCGTCGTCCGCTCGGCCACCGTGTCGGTGATCATGCTGCTGGAGCCGGTGAGCGCAGCGGTCCTGGCGATCGCCCTGCTCGGTGAACGGCTCACCGCGGCGACCCTGGTGGGCACGCTGCTCATGCTCGGATCGGTGACGGGACTGGCCGCGGCGGAGGCGAGGACGCCGGCCCTCGCGTGACGGCGCGGCTCAGCGGGCCGCCTGCCACGTCCCCCGCCTGCGCAGCTGGTGCTCCCGGGCCGCCGCGTCCCGGGGGCCGCCGCGGGCCGCGAGCCCCGCCACGATCCGGTCCTGCACCTCCCGCGGCCGGTGACCGGCGTACTTGAACTTCGCGCGGACGCCGGTCACCTCCAGCCGCAGGCCCCGGATGCCCGCGAGCATCCTGCCGTACGGCTCCTCACCCACCGCGGCCGGCGCGGAGCCGCCCTCCGGCTGGAAGTGGCCGACCTGGCGGCCCAGCAGGCCGGCCTTCTCGGCCGGGTCGTCCACGATCCGGGCGGTGCAGCGGAGCTGGACGGCGGCGTAGAAGCTCGTCGGGGTGCCGTGCTCGGACGGGCCGTCCGGTTCCGCCTGCCAGGGGCCGGGGACGAACACGTAGTCGTCGACCACGCTCAGCAGCACCTCCGGGTCCGCCTCCAGCGCGGGCCACAGCGGGTTGGGCCGGGCGAGGTGGGTGACGACCTCGCCGTGCTCGCCGCGTCCGGCGTCGTAGAAGAAGTGCAGGGGCTGGACGTGGGGCGGCTCGCCGGGCAGGCCGTTGACGGCGAGCTGCCCGAAGTCGTGCACGGCGAGCCACTGCCGCCATTCGGCGTCGTCGTGGGGCGCGTCCCAGGGGTGCACCAGCATCACGGCACCGCCAGGTAGTCCGGGAGGCCGGTGCCGGGCGCCAGCAGGCCGTCGGCGACCGGGGCCTCGTAGCCCTTGCGCAGCGGGACGACGCCGGCCCAGTGGGGGAGGGACAGGTCCTCGGGCTCGTCGTTCACGCCGCCCGTGCGGACCTTGGCGGAGACCTCGTCCAGGTCGAGGCGGAGCACGGCGGTGGCGGCCAGCTCCTTCTTGTTCGCGGGCCGGGAGTCGGCCGCCCGGCCCGGTACGACATGGTCGACGAGCGCGTCCAGGGCGGCCCGCTTCTCCTGCGGATCCGTCACGTCGTGGGCGACGCCGTGCACCACCACGGAGCGGTAGTTGACCGAGTGGTGGAAGGCGGAGCGGGCCAGGATCAGCGCGTCCACGTGCGTGACCGTCAGGCACACCGGCAGCCCCGCGCCCGCCTGTCCCGTCATCCGCAGCGGGCGCGAGCCGGTCGAGCCGTGCACGTACAGCCGCTCGCCGACCCGGCCGTACAGGGTGGGCAGCACCACGGGCGCGCCGTCGCGCACGAAGCCGAGGTGGCAGACGTAGCCCTCGTCGAGTATCGCGTGCACCAGCTCCCTGTCGTACGAAGCGCGCTCCGCGGAGCGGGTGGGGACGGTGCGGTCGGTCGGTGTGTAGGCGGCGGGCGGTGGCGTCGGGTGCTGGGTGCCCTGCATGGCGGTCTCCGTCGGTACTCGGTGATCCGATTGCGGTCTATATTGCACTAGTGCATAATCTGCTTTGTGCTAGGAGAATATCGGATCGAGGGGCGGCGTGCGGCGGAGATCGCGGCGAGCGTCGAGCGCGCGGTGGGCTCCGGTGCGCTTGAACCAGGTGAACTTCTGCCGCCCATGCGGGAGTTGGCGATGCGGCTGGGAGTGAACGCCAACACCGTCGCGGCCGCCTACCGCACCCTGCGGGAACGCGGGGTCATCGAGACGTCGGGGCGCCGGGGCAGCCGGGTCCGGTCCAAGCCGGCCACCACCGGACGCGACCACATCCGGGTGGACGTGCCCGAGGGGGTGCGGGACGTGGCGAGCGGCAACCCGGATCCGGCACTGCTGCCGTCCCTGGCGAAGGCGTTCGCGGCCGCGGCGGAACAGGGCG
The DNA here is from genome assembly GCF_055569945.1 of Streptomyces sp. NPDC031340. NCBI lineage: Bacteria > Bacillati > Actinomycetota > Actinomycetes > Kitasatosporales > Streptomycetaceae > Streptomyces > Streptomyces sp. NPDC031340. Next base: position 86,888 of record NZ_JBVIIE010000024.1, on the reverse strand, counting down.
ACCGGGAGCCGGTGCTGTACGGCGACGCCCTGGTGGAGCCGGAGCTGGCACGCCTGGCGCGGGCCGGGCTGGACGCCGACGGGGTGCCGGACGGACCCCTCGCCGTGCTCTCCGGCTCGCTCGACGCCGTCGAGCGCGTGCTCGCGGCGCACCTCAAGCCCGGGGACACCGTCGCCGTCGAGGATCCGGGATGGGGCAGCCTCCTCGACCTCGTCCCGGCGCTCGGCCTGCGCACCGCGCCCGTCGGCGTCGACGACGACGGACCGCTGCCGGACGACGTGCGGCGGGCCCTGGACTCGGGGGCGCGCGCCCTGATCGTCACCGACCGCGCGCAGAACCCCACCGGCGCCGCGGTGAGCGCCACCCGCGCGGGTGCCCTGCGCGCGGTGCTGCGGGACCGTCCCGACGTCCTGCTGATCGAGGACGACCACGGCCACGGCATCGTGGACCTGCCCCTGCACCCGCTGGCCGGCGCCACCCGCTCCTGGGCCTTCGTGCGCTCGGTCGCCAAGGCGTACGGCCCCGACCTGCGGCTCGCCGTGCTCACCGGTGACACCGTCACCGTCGACCGGGTCACCGGCCGGCACCGGCTGGGGCCCGGCTGGGTCAGCCGCCTCGTCCAGCGCGCCGTCGTACGGTTGTGGACCGACGGCACGCCGGACCGCCGCGCCGTCGCCGCGGCCTACCGGGGACGGCGCGACCTGCTGATCGGCGCCCTGGCGGCGCGCGGCGTGGAGGCCCACGGGCGCAGCGGCCTGAACGTCTGGGTCCCGGTGCCGGACGAGACCGGCGCCGTCGCCCGCCTGCTGCACGCCGGCTGGGCGGTGGCCCCGGGAGCCCGCTTCCGCATGGACGCGCCGCCCGGCATCCGGATCACCGTCTCGGCCCTGGCGGACGGCGAGACGGAGGACCTGGCGGCCGCGATCGCCGCCGCGGTGAGCCCGGCCGCGGGGCGCGGGCACGTGTGAGCGGCCCCGCGCCCGGCCCGGCAGGCCGTCAGGACCTGGCCGCCTGCTCCGCCTGTTCTCTCGGCTCCGCCTGCTCCGCCTGCTCCGCCGGCCGGAGCGGGGAGCGGGCCGGCGTCGCGTCGGCCGTCCGGCGCCTCGGCCGCGGCCGGGCCTGGGTCAGGGCCGCCCCCGCCAGGACGATCAGCGCGCCGACCGGGGTCGACCAGCTCAGCGACTCGCCGAGGATCGCCACGCCGGCGGCCGTGGCGATGACCGGGATGAAGTAGGTGACCATCTGGGCCGTCGTCGGACCGACCTCGGAGACCAGGCCGTACTGGACGAGGACGGCGACGCCCGTGCCGAGCGCCCCGAGAGCGGCGACCGCGAGCAGCGGAACGGGGGAGAAGGTGGCCGGGAACGACGTGAACAACGGCGTGACGACGGCCAGTTGCAGCGTGGCGAGCAGCAACTGGGCGCCGGTCAGGGACAGGTTGGAGTGACCGGTGCCGGCCAGGGTGCGGCGGACGTAGATCCAGCCGACGGGGTAGCTCAGCGAGGCCAGCAGCGCCATCGCGGTGCCCTTCGCGTCCAGGCCGTGGAACCCCTGCCAGGCGCCGAGGACCGTCAGGACGCCGAGGAACCCGATGCCCAGTCCGGCGACCCGCAGCCGGGTCGGCCGGTCCTCGGAGAGGGCGACCAGGGACAGGGCCATGCCCCACAGCGGCGACGTGGCGTTGCAGATGCCGGCCAGCGTCGACGGGACGGTCAGCTCCGAGTACGCGAACAGCGAGAACGGCAGCGCGTTGAGCAGGAACGCGCCCACCGTCAGATGCCCCCAGGTCCGCGCGCCCCGCGGCAGCCGCTCCCGCTTCGCCGCCATCGCCGCCGCCAGCACCGCCGTCCCGAACACCAGCCGCCCGAGCGTCACCTGGAAGGGCGCGTACGCGGCTGTGCCGACCTTGATGAGCAGGAAGCTGAAACCCCAGATCAGGGAGAGGGCGGCGAAGCGCAGACGCCAGTCGAGGGTGCGGCGGCGGCCGGCCGGCCCGGTGGCGGCGACGGTGGTGACGGTGGTCATGACCGCCACCCTGCCGCCGACCCATGTGTTAGCACAATCGAGATTTCCCGCCCGGTATCTCGTAGCATCACTTACATGTTGAACCTGGAGCGCCTGCGGACCCTCGACGCCCTCGCCCGGCACGGCTCGGTCAGCGGCGCGGCCGAGGGGCTGCACGTGACGACGTCGGCCGTCTCGCAGCAGCTGGCCAAGCTGGAGCGGGAGGTGGGCCAGCAGCTCCTGGCCAGGAACGGCCGGGGCGTCCGGCTCACCGACGCCGGCCGGCTGCTCGCCGAGCACGCGGCGCGCATCCTGTCGCAGGTCGCGCTCGCCCAGTCCGATCTGGAGGCGCAGCGCGGGCAGGTGGTCGGCGAATTGCGGCTGGCCGCCTTCCCCACCGCCCTGCGGGGGCTGTTCCCGGCCGCGCTCGCCGCGCTGCGGACCGACCACCCGGCGCTGCGGGTGCGCTCGCGGGAACTGGCGCCGGAGGAAGGCGTGCGGGCGGTGCTCCGGGGCGACGCCGACCTGTCCGTCGTCCTCGACTGGTACAACAAGCCGCTGCCCATGCCCGACGGACTCGCCAAGGCCCCGATCCTCGACGACCCCGTGGAGGTCGCCATGGCCGAGGACCACCCGCTCGCCGGCCGGGACGAGGTCGACCTGGACGACTTCGCGGACGACGAGTGGGTCGCCTGGCCGGAGGGCGAGTTCTGCCACGAGTGGCTGCTCTACACGCTGCGCACCAAGGGCATCGAACCCCGTATCGCCCACTGCGCCGAGGAACACCACACCCAGCTCGCGCTGGTCGCCGCCGGGCTGGGCGTCTGCGTCGCGCCCCGGCTCGGCCGGGACCCGATACCGGCCGGGGTGCGCGCGGTGCCCGTGCGCCACCGCGTCCACCGGTACGTCTACGCGGTCTGGCGCGTGGACGCCGACCGGCGCCCGTCGATCCGCGCGGCGGTCCGGGCGCTGCGGGAAGCGGCGCCGAAGGCGCGGCGAACCACGGGCGCCGTGAACGGCGGGCGGGGTGAGCGCCGGGCGGGGTGAGCGGCGGGCGCCGGGCCGCACCGCGGACGGTGAGCGGCGGGCGCCGGGGTGCACCGCGGACGGCGGCGTCGGCTACCGCGACCCCAGCTTGCGGAAGTCCCAGGACACCGTCTTCGCGGGCGTCAGCCGCATCCAGGCGTGTCGGCCGTCGTGCGGTATCTCCTCCATGCCGAAGTTCTTGCGGGCGAACAGCGTCTCCGGCACGTCGAGTTCGGCGCACAGCTCACCGGTGCGCGGGATCTCGCCCACGAACTCCACGGACCCGGACAGCTCCACGCCCCGCAGCTCGTCGTACTCCTCGCCCGTGTCCACCACGATCGCGACCCGGGGATCGCGGCGCAGATCGCTCCAGCGCTTGCTGCGCACCACCGAGTACAGCCACATCGACGTGCCGTCCCAGGCGAACCACAGGGTGCTCACGTGCGGAGCGCCGTCCGCCGAGACGGTGGCGACCCGGCAGGTGCGCTGGGTGGTGAGGAACTCGTCCAGCTCGCCGGACGTCATCATGATCTTCCGGCCCCGGCGCTGCGTGACGGTCATGCGCCCACCTCTTCTCTCACGTCGTGCCAGAGGAACCCGTGATCCTCTGACATCACGTCAGAAAAGGATGAGCCGTCTTCCCTCCGTGCGCAATGCCGACTAGTCTCGCCCGCTCCCACCGTCGGTGACCAGGGGGACCCGTGCCGTCCTACGAACAGATCGGCGAACTCCTCGATCCGGCGACCACCGTGCTGCTCACCGTGGAGTGCCAGCAGGGCGTCGTCGGCCCCGACAGCGCCCTGCCCGAACTCGCCCGGGAGGCACGCGCCTCCGGCGCCCTCGCCAACGTCGCCCGGCTGGTGGCCGCCGCGCACGCCGCCGGCGTCCAGGTCGTCCACGCGATCGCCGAACGCCGCCCCGACGGCCGGGGCGCGAGCCGCAACGCCCGCCTCTTCCGCGCCGCCGGGAAACTCCCCGTCCAGCAGCTGTCCGGCACCACCGCGGTCCGCGTGGCCGCCCCGATCGAGGTCACCGAGCAGGACTTCGTCGTACGGCGGCTGCACGGGCTGTCCCCGATCCAGGGCACCGACGTCGACGCCCTGCTGCGCAACCTCGGCTGCCGCACCCTCGTCGTCACCGGCGTCTCCGCCAACGTGGCGATCCCCAACGCCGTCTTCGACGCCGTCAACCTCGGCTACACCGCCGTCGTGCCCCGCGACGCCATCGCGGGGGTGCCCTCCGACTACACCCCCGCGATGATCCGCCACACCCTCGCCCTGGTCGCCACGATCGTCACCACGGACGAGGTGCTGGGCTGCTTCCGCGGGCCCCGGCGCCGCCGGATCACCCCAGCGTGATCGAGTCCCCGCTGACGGTGATCTGCTCGGCGGGCAGCGCCTGGGTCGCCGGGCCCTTCTTGACGCTGCCGTCGGCGACGGAGAACTCGCTCTTGTGACACGGGCAGACGATGACGCCGTCGGCGATGCTGCTCACCGCGCAGCCCTGGTGCGTGCACTTGGCCGAGAACGCCTTGAACGTGCCGGCCGCGGGCTGGGTGACCACCACCCCCTGGTCCTTGAAGATCTTCCCGCCGCCTTCGGGGATGTCCGCGGTCTTCGCCAGGACGGTTCCGCCGGAGCCCGACGCGGAGCCGGACGCCGACTCGGACGCCGAGCCACCGCCCGCGGCGTCGCCGCCCGTGTTCGCGCCGGCCTGGGTGCCGGAGGAGCCCGAGGCGTCGTCGTCCGACCCGCACGCGGTCAGCGCGACGGCGAGTCCCGCCGCGCCCACCGCCGCCACGACGGTACGCCGGGCGGGTCCCGGAACGGGATGAAGCGGTTCGCTGGTCATGCTGACGTTCCCTTCATGCGACTTGGTGATCCGCACAGAGGTACGGCCGAACGGCAGGGGTTGTTCAGCCGAACCCGGGATCGAACCGGCCGCGGACCACGGGGAGGCGAGCCCGGGGCGGCGATCCGGGACATCGCTTCGCCGTAGGCCAGTAACCTGGGGCGATGCTCAAGGAAGTCAGCGCGACCCGTTACATCACGCCGTTGCGCGAGGGCGGTTCACTGCCGGGGCTCGTCGAGGCGGACGACTTCGGGACCTACGTCATGAAGTTCACCGGCGCGGGGCAGGGCCGCAAGACGCTGGTCGCCGAGGTCGTCTGCGGCGAACTCGCCCGCAGGCTGGGCCTGCGCACGCCCCGGCTGGTGACGATCGACCTCGACCCGGTGCTGGGGCTCGGCGAGCCCGAGCAACAGGTGCAGGACCTGCTGCGCTCCAGCGGCGGCACCAACCTCGGCATGGACTTCCTCTCCGGCGCCCTGGGATTCGACCCGCTCGCCTTCGCCGTGAGCGCCGAGGAGGCCGGGCGGATCGTCTGGTTCGACGCGCTGGTGAACAACGTCGACCGCTCCTGGCGCAACCCCAACCTGCTGATGTGGCACGGCGAGCTGTGGCTCATCGACCACGGCGCCACCATGATCTGGCACCACAACTGGCCCTCCGCCGATGCCTCCGCGGCCCGCCCCTACGACGCCTCCGACCACGCGCTCGCCCGCTTCCGCCCCGACGTCGCGGGCGCCGCCGCCGACCTGGCCCCCCGCGTCACCGAGGACCTGCTGGCCGAGGTGACCGCGGAGATCCCGGACGCCTGGCTCACCGACGAGCCCGGCTTCGCCACCCCCGACGAGCTCAGACGGGCCTACGCGCGGCCCCTGCTCGCCCGGGCCGCCGTCGTCCACGAGCGCGTGACCGGCATCGAGGAGGGCAAGTGAGCGAGCGGCACATCCACATGGCCGGTCACGTGACCGAGCGCCACATCACCCGGGCCGGGCAGGGCGGCGACCGGGACGTCTTCGAGTACGCCCTGCTGCGCGTCGTCCCCCGCATCGAGCGCGGCGAATGCGTCAACGCCGGGGTGCTCGTGTACTGCCGGGCCCGCTCCTACATCGGCGCCCGCACCCATCTGGACGAAGCGAGGCTGCTCGCGCTCGACCCGGACGCCGACGTGGCCGGCGTCCGGGCGGCCCTGCGGGCGGTGGAGGGCGTGTGCGGCGGCGGCGACGCGGCGGGGCAGGCCGCGGGCGACGACGCCGGGCGGCGCTTCCGCTGGCTGATCGCGCCGCGTTCCACGGTCGTCCAGCCCGGACCGGTGCACACTGGGCTCACCGCCGATCCGGCGGCGGAGGCGGAACGGTTGCTCGAGCTGCTGGTGAGGTAATGGATCACACCCGCCTCGTGTGGCGTTGACACCGAGTGCCAGGGCTTCTAGCGTCACGTCTGCCGAAGGTACTAAGCGGTCGCTCACCAAGCGGGCGTACTTTCTCAAGGGCGAGGAGAAGCAGCAATGTCCACCACTGAGCAGCGGGTCGCCGTGGTCACCGGCGGAGCGCGCGGCATCGGGGCCGCCACCGCCGTACGACTGGCCGCCGAGGGTCGCGCGGTCGCCGTGATCGACCTCGACGAGGCCGCCTGCAAGGACACCGTCGAGAAGATCACCGCGGCGGGCGGCAGGGCGATCGCCGTCGGCTGCGACGTCTCCGACGAGGCGCAGGTCGAGGCCGCCGTCGCGCGCATCGCCGAGGAGCTCGGCGCGCCGACGATCCTCGTCAACAACGCCGGCGTGCTGCGCGACAACCTGCTGTTCAAGATGAGCGTCTCGGACTGGGACACCGTCATGAACGTGCACCTGCGCGGCGCCTTCCTGATGTCCCGGGCGTGCCAGAAGCACATGGTCGACGCGAACTTCGGACGCATCGTCAACCTGTCGTCGTCCTCCGCGCTCGGCAACCGCGGCCAGGTCAACTACTCCGCCGCCAAGGCCGGTCTGCAGGGCTTCACCAAGACCCTGGCCAAGGAGCTCGGCAAGTTCGGCGTCACCGCCAACGCGGTCGCGCCCGGCTTCATCGCCACCGAGATGACCAAGGCCACCGCCGACCGCGTCGGGATGGGCTTCGAGGACTTCAAGGCCGCGGCCGCCACGCAGATCCCCGTGGCACGGGTCGGCGAGCCGGACGACATCGCCAACGCCATCGCCTTCTTCACGGGCGAGGCGGCCGGCTTTGTCTCCGGCCAGGTGCTGTACGTCGCCGGCGGACCACTCGACTAGGGGCAGGGGAACATGACTGCAGAACTCTCCGGCAAGGTCGCCCTCGTCACGGGCGCCAGCCGCGGCATCGGTTACGGCATCGCCGAGGCGCTCGTCGCGCGCGGCGACCGCGTGTGCATCACCGGGCGCAACGAGGAGGCCCTGAAGGAGGCCGTCGACAAGCTCGGCGCCGACCGGGTCATCGGCGTCGCGGGCAAGGCGCACGACCTCGACCACCAGGGCGAGGCCGTCGCGCGCACCATGGAGGCCTTCGGCCGCGTCGACTACCTGGTCAACAACGCCGGCACCAACCCGGTCTTCGGCCCGATCGCCGACCTCGACCTCGGCGTCGCCCGCAAGGTGTTCGAGACCAACGTCATCTCGGCGCTCGGCTTCGCGCAGAAGACCTGGCACGCCTGGCAGAAGGACAACGGCGGCGCCATCGTCAACATCGCCTCCGTCGCCGGTCTCGCGCCCTCGCCGTTCATCGGCGCGTACGGCGTCAGCAAGGCCGCGATGATCAACCTGACCCAGCAGCTGGCGCACGAGTTCGCGCCGAAGGTGCGGGTCAACGCGATCGCCCCGGCCGTGGTGAAGACCAAGTTCGCGGAAGCCCTGTACGAGGGCCGGGAAGCGGAGGCTGCCGCCGCCTACCCGCTGGGCCGGCTCGGCGTGCCGTCCGACATCGGCGGCGCGGCCGCGTTCCTCACCTCCGAGCAGTCCGACTGGATCACCGGCCAGACGCTGGTCGTCGACGGCGGCATCTTCCTGAACGCCGGCGTCGCCTGACGCGAAACACCTTCAAACGGGCGCCGTTGCACGAAAGCGGCGCCCGTTTCGGCGTACAGAAAGATCACAAACCCCTGACAACGTCGTCAAAAGCGCGCTGATCAAGCGGGCCGTGGACGGGCAGGTTCAGCCGGCGTGGGGCTGCGGTATGGTCTGCCAACCCTTGGTACGGCAGATCGAGGAGCGTGCGCGTGTTCAACCGGAACCGATGCCTGCGGAAGGTGGCGGCCATCGCGTCCATGTCGTCCCTGGTGGCCGGGTGTGGCGTTCTCTCGTCGGGCTCCTCCGACGACAAGGGCCCCATCGTCGTCGGGACGACCAGCGCCCCCAGCACCCTGGACCCCGCCGCGTCCTGGGACAGTTCCTGGGAGCTGTTCCGCAACATCTACCAAACGCTCCTCAGCTACCCCGAGGGCGCGACCACCCCGCAGCCCGACGCGGCCGACCACTGCCGCTTCACGGACCGCTCGAACACCACGTACAGCTGTGAGCTGCGTGACGGGCTGAAGTTCTCCGACGGGCACGCGCTGGACGCCAAGGCGGTCAAGTACTCGATCGACCGGATCAGGACCATCAAGGTCAACGGCGGTCCCGAGGGCCTGCTGGGCAGCCTCGACCGGGTCCAGGCGCTGGGCGACAGGGAAGTCGTCTTCCACCTCAACAAGCCGGACGCGACCTTCCCGTTCGTGCTCGCCACGCCCGCCATGTCCATCGTCGACCCCGAGGAGTACCCGGCCGACTCCCTGCGCAAGGACGGCAAGGTCTTCGGGTCGGGGCCGTACACGCTGCAGTCCTACGAGGACGGCAAGAAGGCCGTCCTCGCCCGGAACGGCAACTACAAGGGCTACGCCGACCGGAAGAACAGCGCGGTGACCATCCGCTACTTCCAGGACTCCGCCGAGATGGTCAAGGAGCTCAGAGCGGGCAAGCTCGACGTCGCCTTCCGCGGCCTCAACGCCGACGACATAGTCAACCTGCAACGGCACGACAACGACGGCGCGCTCCAGCTCATCGACGGCGCCGGCACCGAGATCAACTACCTGGTGTTCAACCCGAAGGACCCGTGGGCCGGCAAGCTCGCCGTCCGCCAGGCCATCGCCCAGGTCATCGACCGTGGCGCGATCGCGCACAAGGTCTACCGGGACACCGTCGAGCCGCTGTACTCCATGGTCCCCAAGGGCCTGACCGGGCACACCACCGGCTTCTTCGACGACTACGGCAGCCCCAGCCCCGCGAAGGCCCGCAAGATCCTCACCGAGGCGGGCATCACCCAGCGCGTCCCGCTCACCCTCTGGTACACCACCGACCGCTACGGCTCCTCCACCAAGCTGGAGTTCGAGGAGATCAAGCGGCAGCTGGACGACTCCGGCCTGTTCACGGTCACCCTCAAGAGCCGGCCCTGGAAGACGTACGTGACCGGCTACCAGAACGGCGAGTACCCGGTGTTCGGGCGCGGCTGGTTCCCCGACTTCCCCGACCCGGACAACTTCATCGCGCCCTTCGTCGGCGCCCAGAACGCGCTCGGCACGCCCTACCCGGCCCCCGAGATCACCGGCAAGCTGCTCCCGCAGTCCCGCAGCGAGAGCAACCGGGCCGAGGTGGTCAAGGAGTTCGAGGAGGCCCAGCAGATCCTGGTGAACGACGCCCGGCTGCTGCCCATCTGGCAGGGCCGCCAGTACGTGGCCGCCAGCGACGACATCTCCGGTGCGGAGCGGGCGCTCGACCCGTCGACGATCATGATGATGTGGGCGCTGTACCGCAAGACCAGCTGGTAGGAGCCGGCCGTGCGGTCGGCGGGCTGATTGTCAGTGGCCGCCTGTAGGTTCTGAGACCTGGAAACGACCGCACACCGTAAGGAAGTTGACGTGACCGACATCGCCATGCTGCCCGAGTCCTGGCGCGGCGTCCTGGGTGACGAACTGCAGCAGCCCTACTTCAAGGAGCTGACGGAGTTCGTCGAGGAGGAGCGGGCGAAGGGTCCCGTCTACCCTCCGCGGGAGGAGGTCTTCGCCGCCCTCGACGCGACGCCGTACGACGCGGTGAAGGTCCTCGTCCTGGGCCAGGACCCCTACCACGGCGAGGGCCAGGGGCACGGGCTGTGCTTCTCGGTGCGTCCCGGCGTGAAGATCCCGCCGTCGCTGCGCAACATCTACAAGGAGATGCACGAGGAGCTGGGCACGCCGATCCCGGACAACGGCTACCTGATGCCGTGGGCCGAGCAGGGCGTGCTGCTGCTCAACGCGGTGCTCACGGTCCGGGCCGGCGAGGCCAACTCGCACAAGGGCCGCGGCTGGGAGAAGTTCACCGACGCGGTCATCCGCGCGGTGGCCGGCCGGCCCGACCCGGCGGTCTTCGTGCTGTGGGGCAACTACGCGCAGAAGAAGCTCCCGCTGATCGACGAGACCCGGCACATCGTGGTCAAGGGCGCCCACCCCTCGCCGCTGTCGGCGAAGAAGTTCTTCGGCTCCCGTCCGTTCACGCAGATCAACGAGGCGGTCGCGCGGCAGGGCCACGCCCCGATCGACTGGACGATCCCCGACCTGGGCTGACCGCCACGGAACCGGCATCGGGCGGGACGGGCCCACACCCCTGGGCCCCTCCCGCCACCCGTGGGCCCCTCCGGCCACCTGTGGCTCGGTCCCGCCGCCCGTGGACCGTTCCGCACCCGTGGGACGGTCCCGTCGCCGGGCCGGGCGGCGGGGAGGGGCGTGCCGTGCCGCCGATTCCGCGCGATCCGCCGGGCAGGCGTTAGCGTCGGAGGACCGGACGACGAGCGCGCGGAGGACACGGTGGCGGAGCGACAGGAGCGGGCGGTGCCGGACGCCGTGATGACGCGGATCGGGCAGGTCGTCATGCTGCACCACGCGGGCGACCGCGAGGAGGCCCGCCACCGCTACCTGCGGCTGTGGGCCGAGATCGGCGAGGACGGCGACCCGCTGCACCGCTGCACGCTCGCGCACTACATGGCCGACGCCCAGGACGACCCTGCGGACGAACTGGCCTGGGACCTGCGGGCGCTCACGGCAGCGGAGGAACTCACCGACGAGCGCCTCGCCGAGCACGAGCAGGGGCCCCGGCACGGGCCCCGGCACGAGCACGCGCCCGCGGTGCGGGCCCTCTACCCTTCCCTGCACCTCAACCTCGCCGCCGACTACGTCAAGCTCGGACGCGGCGGACCGGCCCGCACCCATCTGCGCCTGGCCCGCGGGGCGGCCGAGGCGCTGGCGGACGACGGCTACGGCGAGGGCGTCCGGGCGGCTATCAGCCGGCTGGAGCTGCGCCTGGGGGAGGACGGTTCCCCCGGCTCCGGCCCGGAGACGTGGGGGCAGCCGCGACCGCGGCCCTAGGGTCCGGGGCCGCGCCTTCCCGGCTGCGAGGCGAGGGTCCTCGGGCGCGGGGCGGCCCGGTCAGTGGCCGTAGGTCCGCTCGCAGATGGCGGTCTCCGGACTGTCCGCACGCCAGCCGCCGTACCTGCGGCCCAGGGCGCACACGTCCGCCTTCTTCGCGGGAGCCGGGACGGGTACGGCCGGGGGCTCGACGCGGGGACGTGCCGGGTGCGCCGGCCCCTGGGGGTCGGCGCGGGGGACCGGGGGGCGCTGCCGTGACGGCTGCCGGGGCGGCGTCGGGGCCGCCGGCCGCTCCGGCGCCGGCCGGGACCGTTCCGGTGTCCGGGCCGGGCGGGACGGGGCGGTCGTCGCCAGTGCCTCCCGGGCCGGCGCCTGCACGGTCCGCGGCTCCGGGCGCGGCGCCGCCGGCGGCCCGGACGCGGGCGGACGCTGGACCGTCACACAGCCGGCGAGAGCCGAGACGGCCGCGGTGACCAGGAACGTTGCGGTGATCGTCGTTCGATGCACCCGCGCCACGATGTCGAATTCCGCGCGCCCGCGGACACCGGACCGGCGCGGTATGCCCCGCACGGGTGATCTCCGCCCCCGTACGGAGGTCCGGGCCGGGCCGAGGGTGACGTCACTCGCCGGTCGCGCCGTCGAGGCGCTCGCGGAGCAGGTCGGCGTGCCCGTTGTGCCGCGCGTACTCCTCGATCATGTGGGTGTAGATCCAGCGCAGGTTGTACCGCTCGCCGGTGCGCCGGTGCCGGCCCTTGGACACCTCGTCCAGGCGGAAGCCGGCCGCGTGGCGCCGGGCCGCCTCGATCTCGCCCTGCCAGACGGTGTACGCCTCCTGCCAGGTGTCCGCGTCGGTGACGTGGAAGTCGCCGTCCGGGTCCTCGTCGCTGTAGTACAGCGGCCCCGCGACGTCGTCCGGCTCGTCGGCCATGACCCTGCGGAACCAGGACCGCTCCACCTCGGCCATGTGCCGGACCAGCCCCAGCAGGGACAGCGTGGACGGCTCCACCGCGGGGGTTCTGAGCTGGGCGTCGGTCAGGCCCTCGCACTTCCACGCGAGGGTCTGCCGGTGGTAGTCCAGCCAGCCCTCCAGCATGGTGCGTTCGTCGGCGGTGGTCGCGGGTTCGCTGCGCTCGGTCGTCATGACCGGCATCCTCGCCCGGCGACGCCGACGCCGCCAGGAGTTTTCGGCGCGCGGAGGTGCGCGCGGACTCCGCCGGAACCCCCGGCCCGCGCCCCCCGTATGCTTCCGGGCAGGCACCGTCGGCAACTGCGGGAGGTAGGGCCGTGAAGGTCGGCTGCATCGGACTCGGCGACATCGCGCAGAAGGCCTACCTGCCCGTGCTCGGCGTGCTGCCCGGCGTGGAACTGCACGTGCAGACCCGTACGCCCGCCACGCTCGACCGGGTCGGCGACAGCCTCCACCTGCCGCCCGGGCAGCGCCACCGCGACCTCGACACCCTGCTCGCCCAGGGCCTCGACGCCGCCTTCGTGCACGCGCCGACCGTCGCCCACCCCGAGATAGTCGCCCGGCTGCTGCAGGCCGGCGTGCCGACGTACGTCGACAAGCCGCTCGCCTACGAACTGGCCGAGTCCGAGCGGCTGGTGGAGCTCGCCGAGGAGCGGAACGTCAGCCTCGCCGTCGGCTTCAACCGGCGTTACGCCCCCGGGTACGCGCAGTGCGCCGAGCACCCGCGCGATCTGATCCTCATGCAGAAGAACCGGATCGGGCTGCCGGAGGAGCCGCGCTCGATGATCCTCGACGACTTCATCCACGTCGTGGACACGCTGCGCTTCCTGGTGCCCGGCCCCGTGGACGACGTCACCGTGCGCGCCCGTGTCGAGGACGGGCTGCTGCACCACGTCGTGCTGACGCTGGCCGGGGACGGCTTCACCGCGCTCGGCGTGATGAACCGGCTCAGCGGCTCGGCGGAGGAGATCCTCGAGGTGTCCGGGCAGGACACCAAGCGGCAGGTGCTCAACCTCGCCGAGGTGATCGACCACAAGGGCCAGCCCACCGTGCGGCGGCGCGGCGACTGGGTGCCGGTGGCCCGGCAGCGCGGCATCGAGCAGGCCGCGCTCGCCTTCCTCGACGCGGTGCGGACGGGCAAGGTGCTCAGTGCCCGTGATGCGCTGGAGACTCACGAACTGTGCGAGCGGGTGGTACTCGCGGTGCTGGAGCCGAGCGCCTGAGCCGGACCCCGCGCAGGCCCTCCGCCGCGCACCAGACGCCCAGCACCAGGATCGCGCCGCGCACCGCCCAGTCCCCGTGGCGGGCGTACGGGGTGACGCCGTGCGCCAGCGGCACGTCGTACACGTGCGTGGTGTGGGCGCCGGTGCCCAGCCACGGGCCGATGCGCTGCCCGCTCGGCCCGTAGACCGCGGAGACGCCCGTCAGGGTGGCGTGCACCATCGGGCGGCCGGTCTCCGCGGCGCGCAGCGCGGCCAGCGAGGCGTGCTGCTCGGGGGCCCAGCTGTGCTGGAACGTCGACGTGGCCGACTGCGCGACGAGCACCTCGGCGCCGTCCCGGGCGAGGTGGCGGCTCATGTCGGGGAACGCGGACTCGAAGCAGACCATCGGACCGACCCGCAGCCCGTGCCCGACGTTCATCACCACCTGCTCGGTGCCGCGCCTGCGGTCCTCACCCGCCGCCTTGCCCACCGAGGTCGCCCAGCCGAGCAGGGAACGGGCGGGGATGTACTCGCCGAAGGGCACCAGCCGCATCTTGTCGTAGCGTTCGCCGGTGAGGCCGTCCGGGCCGACGAGCACCGAACTCTTGTAGATGCCGGGCTTGTCGGAGCGGCGGGCGTCCACGTTGACCAGGATGTCGGCGCGGGTCTCGCGCGCCAGCGCCGCGATCCTGCGCGCCAGGTCGGGCCGGGCGGCGAGGTCGTAGCCGACGCTGCTCTCGCCCCACACGATCAGGTCGACGTCCTGTCCGGCGAGCCGGCGGGTGAGCGCTTCCTCGCGTGCGAAGCGCTGGTCGGCGCCGTCCATGACGCCGGGCTGGACGACGGCTATCCGGACCCGGCCGTCGGTGCGGGGGCGCGGCGACCACACCCAGGCCGCGGAGGCCGCCACGGCGGTCGCGAGGAGGCCGGCCACCGCGGGCACCCGCGCGGCACGGACCGACACCAGCACGGCGACCGCGACGTTCACCGCGACCACCAGGAAGCTGAGCAGCCACACCCCGCCGACCGACGCCAGCCGCAGCGCCGGCGCCACCTGCCACTGGCTCGAGCCGAGCATGCCCCACGGTCCGCCCAGTCCCTGCCAGGAGCGGACCAGCTCCACCATCAGCCAGCCCGACGGCAGCACCAGCAGGGCGGCCGACACCCGGGCCGGACCGGGCGCCCCGCCCAGGAGCCGGTGCACCAGCCAGCCCCAGGGCGCCCACAGAGCACCCAGCAGCAGGGCGATCAGGAAGATGAACACGTGCAGGCTCGGCAGCAGCCAGTGGTGCACGGCCACCAGGAAGCCGAACCCGCCCCACCAGCCGTCCCAGGCCGCGCGCCGCCCGGTCGGGGCGGACCGGACGAGCAGGATCCACGGGACCAGGGCCACGTAGGCGAACCACCACAGCGAGGGCGCGGGAAACGCGAACAGGGCCAGGGCGCCGGCCAGAGCCGCCATCACCGAACGGCGCCAGGGGGAGGACCGCCAGCGGGAGGTCCGCCAGGGGGAGGTCCGCCAGGGGGAGGTCCGCCATCGACCGAAGATCTTCATATGGCGCCTCTCTACCCAGTGATGACTCCAGTGTGCGGGCATCCGATGATCTGTGACAGGGGACTTCCGGCTCAGTCGGCGGTCCCGGGAGCCGCGGGCCGTGCGGGCAGGCGGCGCCACTTCTCCCGTACGACCACCTCGGTCAGCCGCCAGCCGTCGGAGGTGCGCAGCAGCGCGAAGTCGTACCGGCCGCCGCACACCAGGTCGGGTGCGGAGGAACTCCCGCCGTCCGCCGTGAACCGCATCGGGTTGACGTAGTCGGCCCGCACCCGGGCCGTGTCGCCGGTGTCCTGCTCCAGGACCCCGAAGCGTATCCGGCGGTTGACGATCAGATGCTGCCGCACCGGGAACAGCCGCATGCTCTCCGCGAGCCACTCGGCGACCGTCCCCACGTCCCCCTCGATGCCGCCGGCCGAGCGGTAGTCCGCCCGCCCGCCGGGCGCGAACAGCTTCCGGTAGGCCGCCCAGTCACCGTCGTCCACGGCCACCGCGTAGTCGGTGACCAGCTCGTCCACGGCCACCCGGTCCAGTAAGGCCGCGAGCTCCACACGCTGCGTCATCGCCCCAGTGTCGGACACACCGGCCCCCGGGCCAAGCGGGAGGGCGGCATCGGACGGCGGTCACAGCTGTGGCGGGGGCAGCGGCTACTGACCGTCTCCGCCGGTCAGAAGCTGTTCGAAGGCGGTCGGCCGGGGGCGGTCGGTCAGGAACTCCTTGATGCGTGCGGCGCACTCGCCGGGCGTGAGAAGGCCGGTGTCGCAGTCCAGCTCGTCCGGCGGGAGCGGGACCGGCGAGCGCATCGCATGGAACGCGTCGACCGGCATGTGGAAGTACGGCTCGTCGAGGATCCGCAGCAGCTCGGCCGCGATGGTGGACTTGCCCGAACTGGACGTGCCGTTGAGGAAGACCACGACGCCGCGGCGGGCCGGAACGCGATCGAGGTGCCGCACGGGATCTGCCGGTCCCCTTCTTCTCCTCTGGCGTCAGGCCGCTTCGATGACGTCGGCCCGGATCGCGGCCGCCCACTCGACGACCAGCAACTCGTACTCCGCGCGCTCCTGGGCCGACAGGGAGCCGCCCGCGCGCATCCACAGGGCACGGATCTGCTCGTTGACCTCGGCAGCAGACCGCACGGAACCAGGGGTCACGGATTCGGGGGACATGCGCCCCAGCCTAGGGGCAAGAACTGACACTGCGCTACCGGGCGGCTACGCATCCCGTATGCATTTCGTCACGAATTCTCGGTCGTCCGTTTGAGTCCGGCCAACCCTGCGGTGGCTGAATCGTGCGGCGTCCAGGACAGCGGTGCTGGTCAGGCGCTCGCGGCAGGGGAGTGGGGGGAATGGCGCGATGGGCCGTGCGGGGTGGCGTGCGCCGGTGGCCAGGTGGTGTGCGGCACGGCGCGCGTCGGCGCGTTAGCGCTGTTCTGCCGGCCGCCGGACGCGCGGCGCCGGCGGGTCAGCCGGCCGACTCCGCCGCGTGCGGGCTCAGCACGCCCGCCGCCACCAGGGCGATGATGACGATGCCGAGCACGACGCGGTACCAGACGAACGGCATGAAGCTCCTGGTGGAGATGAACTTCATGAACCAGGCGATGACGGCGTACCCGGAGGCGAAGGCGATCACCGTGGCGAAGAGGGTCGGACCCCAGGAGACATGGTCGCTCTCCATCGCGTCCTTGAGCTCGAAGAGGCCGGAGGCGAGCACCGCCGGAATGGCGAGCAGGAAGGAGTACCGGGCCGCCGCCTCGCGCCGGTAGCCCATGAACAGCCCGCCGCTGATGGTGGCGCCGGAGCGGGAAACGCCCGGGATCAGCGCCATCGACTGGCATATGCCGAAGATCAGGCCGTCCTTCACCCGCAGGTCGTCGAGCGTCTTGCGCTGCTTGGGCGCGCGGTGCCGGCCGCCGTTCTCGTCGCGCGCCGCCAGCCGGTCGGCGACGCCGATCACCACGCCGACGACGATCAGCATCGTCGCGGTGATCCGCAGATCACGGAACGGCCCCTCGATCTGGTCCTTGAACAGCAGGCCGAGCACGCCGATCGGGATCGAGCCGACGATCACCAGCCAGCCCATCTGCGCGTCGTGGTCCTCGCGCATCGCCTTGCTGGTGAGCGAGCGCGCCCAGGCCCAGATGATCCGCCCGATGTCCTTGCGGAAGTAGATGAGCACGGCGGCCTCCGTGCCGATCTGGGTGATCGCCGTGAACGCCGCACCCGGGTCCTTCCAGCCGGAGAAGGCGGCGGTCAGCCGCAGGTGCGCGCTGGAGGAGACGGGAAGGAACTCGGTCAGCCCCTGGACGAGTCCGAGGATGAGGGATTCAAACCAAGACATGGAGGAAGCGGGTCCAAGTGCTGATCGCGGCGCGGGAATTCGGGCAGGTTTCGGGCACACCGCGCCCCGGGCGCGGTGATCACGTGCGTCCAGGGCAGCCTAGCGTCCCGGAACGACAGCCCTCGCACAGGGGCTCGACGGACGAATGTGCTGGGCTCGATCGGACGGAGGTGCGGGGCTCGGTCGGGCGGAGGTGCTGGGCTCGGTCGGACGGAGGTGCTGGGCTCGATCGGGCGGAGGTGCTGGGCTCGGTCGGACGGAGGTGCGGGGCTCGATCGGACGGAGGCGCGGGGCGACGGGGCCGCTCGGGCGGAGGGGGTGCCGGCCCGGCTGCGGGGGTGTTGACCTGCGGCGGGGGCGGCGCTTACGTTGCAGCGGAGGGGGAAAGCGCTTGCTGACACTCCTCGCCGGTTCGCCGTTCCCGAGGAGTGCTGATCACGCCCATGCCCACCGTGACCGGCCCGCGCGTCGTCCACACCCACGGCGACCGGATCACCGTCGCCGAACCGGCCGCCGGCGTGGAGCTGTTGAGCTACGTCTACGCCCCGGAGGCCGCCTGGGAAGCCCCCAAGCCGTACATCCACCCGCTGCGGACCCTGGCGGGCGACGTGGTCACCGGCTACCGGCCGAGCGACCACCGCTGGCACAAGGGCCTGCAGCTGACGGCGTCGCACCTGTCGGGCGCCAACCTGTGGGGCGGCAACTCCTACGTGCACGGCGAGGGGTACCTCGAACTCCCCCAGCGCGTAGGCTCCATGGCGCACGTCGCCTTCGACGAGGTCGCCGCGCACGACGGCCGGGCGGTGATCGCCGAACGGCTGACCTGGCACCCGCACGGCGGTGACCTGTGGGCGGACGAGGAGCGCCGGATCGAGGTGCACGACGTCGAACCGGAGTCGGGCTCCTGGGCCCTGACCTGGACGAGTGTCATCACCAACCGCCGCCGCGAGCCGCTGCGGTTCGGCAGCCCGACCACGGCGGGACGTGAACTGGCGGGCTACACGGGCCTGTTCTGGCGCGGACCGCGCGCCTTCCGGGGCGGGCGGATCATCGGCCCCGACGCCGAGGGTCCCGGTCTCATGGGCGAGCAGGCGCCGTGGCTCGCCTTCTCCGGCGAGCACGACGGCGCCGACGGCCACGCGACCCTGGTCTTCGCGCACGCTCCCGGCAACGACCACCTCGGTGCCCGCGGCGCCCACCCCGCCCACTGGTTCGTGCGCAACGAGCCCTTCGCCGCGGTCGCCCCGTCGTGGGCCTTCTACGACGAACTGGAGCTCCCGCCCGGCGAGTCTCTCACCCGCCGCTACCGGATCGTGGTGGCCGACGGCGTGTGGGAGCGGGCGCGGATCGCCGAGTACCTGGCGGCGCACCCCTGGTGACCGCGCGGGCCTGACGGCCGCTCAGGCCGCGGACGGGCCCGCCACCGTCCAGCCGGGCGCCTGCGGGTGGGCGGTGAGGTCCTCGTGGCGCACCGTCTCGCCGCAGGACCGGCAGGTGACGACCGGGATCAGCTCGTCACCGCAGACGTGTTCGAGCACCATGGGGCGGTCGCCGTCCTGGCGGAGGTGGCGGTCGCCCCACGCCATGAGGGTCATCAGCACCGGCTCCAGGTCGATCCCCGCCTGGGTGGGCACGTACTCGAAACGCTGCGGCCGCTCGCTGTAGACGCGCTTGGCGAGGATCCCGGCGTCGACGAGCCGGCGCAGCCGGGTGGCCAGGACGTCGCGCGGGGCGCCGATGTTGCGCACCAGCTGGTCGAACCGGCCGTTGCCCAGGCAGACCTCCCGCAGGACCAGCAGGGAGTACTTCTCGCCGACCAGCGCCAGGGCGTCGGCGATGGAGCAGGGGCGCGGGTCTTTGGTGGCGGCCATGGCCTCCAGTCTAAGTGCGGCGAGATCAGGGTTGGGATTTCGAACTCACAGGGTTTGTTTTTCCAACCCTACTGGCTATGGTGAGTCCGGATTTCCTACTCACAGGTAACCGCTCAGGCGGCCGGACAGGTGGCCGGACAGCTGAGCACTCAGGTGACCGCACAGGTGACCGCTCCGAACGGAGGCCCGCAGCATGCGTGACGCAGTCATCGTCGAAGCCGTACGCACCCCCATCGGCAAGGGCAAGCCCAACGGCGCCCTCGCGCACGTCCACCCCGTGGAGCTCCTCGCCCACACCCTGCGCACCCTCGTCGAACGCTCGGGCGTCGACCCGGCGCTGATCGACGACGTGATCGGCGGCGCCGTCGACCAGGTCGGCGAACAGGCCATGAACACCACCCGCTACGCCGCCCTGTCGGCGGGCCTGCCGGAGTCGGTCCCGGCGACCACGGTGGACCGCCAGTGCGGTTCCTCCCAGCAGGCCGTGCACTTCGCCGCCCAGGGCGTGATCTCCGGCGCGTACGACATCGCCGTCGCCTGCGGCGTCGAGTCGATGAGCCGCGTGCCGATGTGGTCCAACGTGCCGCCCGGCAAGGACCCCTTCGGCCCGGGCGTCGCCGGGCGCTACCCGGAGGGGCTGGTCCCGCAGGGCATCAGCGCCGAACTCATCGCCGCCAAGTGGTCGCTCACGCGCGAGCAGATGGACGCCTTCGCGGTGTCCTCGCACCGGAAGGCCGCCGCGGCCTGGGCCGCGGGCCTCTTCGACGCCGAGGTCGCACCGCTGGACGGCGTCGCCCGCGACG
The DNA here is from genome assembly GCF_055569945.1 of Streptomyces sp. NPDC031340. NCBI lineage: Bacteria > Bacillati > Actinomycetota > Actinomycetes > Kitasatosporales > Streptomycetaceae > Streptomyces > Streptomyces sp. NPDC031340. The sequence continues at coordinate 66,897 of NZ_JBVIIE010000024.1, read as the reverse complement.
AGTGCGTACGCCCGGACAGCACCCCGGAGATCCTCGCCGGCCTCAAGCCCGCCTACTACGACCCGGCCTTCGCCGAGCGCTTCCCGCAGATCGAGTGGAACGTCACCGCGGGCAACGCCAGCCCGGTCAACGACGGCGCCTCCGCGGTGCTCGTCACCTCCGGCGAGACCGCCGCCCGCCTCGGCCTGCGCCCGCTCGCCCGTCTGCACAGCTTCGCCGTCACCGGATCCGATCCGCTGCTGATGCTCACCGGAGTCGTGCCCGCCACGGAGAAGGTGCTGCGCAGGGCCGGCCTGACCCTCGACGACATCGACCTGTTCGAGGTCAACGAGGCGTTCTCCAGTGTGGTCCTGGCCTGGCAGCAGGAGACCGGCGCCGACCTCGGCAAGGTCAACGTGCACGGCGGCGCCATCGCCCTCGGGCATCCGCTCGGCGCGAGCGGCACCCGGCTGACGACCACTCTCGTGCACGCGATGCGTGAACGCGGCGCCCGCTACGCCCTGCAGACCATGTGCGAGGCGGGCGGCCTCGCCAACGCGATGATCCTGGAAGCGGTCTGACCGCTCCGCCGGGCGTGCCGCGTCGTGCCGTCGGTCGGCTGCGGCGCCGTCGTGGCGGGTCGCGCGGTTCCCCGCGCCCCTCGGGGCGCTGCCCGGCCGCGGCGGACTTCGCTCGGCCCGCCCCGGCCGTTCAGCGGCGCCGCAGGTGGTGCCGCTTGCGCCAGGCCACCGTCGCGCCCAGCAGGGCGGGCGCGGCGATGCACGCCATGGCGATCAGGAAGGCGGGGGACGTCGGCGCAGAGGCGCGGGCGCCGGCGACGGCGTACGCGGCGGTGTTCGGGACCGAGCCGAGCGCCGTCGCGAGGAGGAAGGAGAACCAGCCCATGCGGGAGACGGCGGCGCAGTAGTTCGCGGCCCAGAACGGCACGCCCGGGAACAGCCGCGCCGCCATCATCGAGCGGAAGCCGTGCCGGCTCAGCTGCCCGTCCGCCGCCAGCAGCAGCCGGCCGCGCAGCAGCGGGCGCAGCGCGTCCTGCCCGAGCACCCGGCCGAGGCCGAAGGCCATTCCGGCGCCGAGCACGGTGCCCGTCAGCGCCGTGCCGAGGCCCAGTCCGGAACCGAAGAGCGCGCCCGCGGCGAGGTTCAGCAGCGGCCGCGGCACGAACGCGACCGTGCACAGCCCGTACGCCACCGCGAACACCACGGCCGCCGCGGTCCCGCCGAGCTGCGGCGGCCAGCCGTGCGTCAGCACTCTCTGCGGCTCGAACAGCAGCACGCAGGACGCGGCCGCCGCGAGCAGGGCGACCAGCAGGGACAGCCGCGACCACGGCGACAGCAGCACGCGTGCGCGGAGGGTCGCCGGTCGTCCCGGTACCGCGGGGAAGGCGACGGGGACGGCGAGTTCCGCGGTGGCGGCCCGGGGAGAGGCCGTGGCCGTGCCCCCAGAGCGGGTGGTGGCATCGAGCATCCGGTGACAGTAACCGACACACGGGTGTGATCGCCGTATGGTCCGTCTCATGTACGTCGTGCGCGTGGGTGTCCGCGCACGGCCGCGTCGCGCGTGTGGGCGTCCGGGCACGGCGGGCGCGGTGCCTGCCGCCGCGGGAAAACCGTTCGACGCCGGGCGGCGCGTCGGCGATGATCGGCCTCATGTTCCGGCACGCCTTCACCCTCGCAGCATCCGCAGCCGCGGATGCGCCGAAGGCTGCCGCCGTTCTCCCGCCGGCCGCCTTCGACGGCGCACGAAGCTGACCCTCTCCGGATCGTCCGGCGGACCCCGCAGGGGGAGGGTCGGCACCTTCTCGGGGTCCCCGTCCCGGCCGGCGTCCGAACCGGCCGGGGCCATCGCTCAGCAGCACTGAGAGGCTTCGAGGTACCGCCATGCCCAAGACGGCGTACGTGCGCACCAAACCGCACCTGAACATCGGCACGATGGGCCACGTCGACCACGGCAAGACCACCCTGACCGCCGCCATCACCAAGGTGCTGGCCGAGCGCGGCACCGGCACGTTCGTGCCGTTCGACCGCATCGACCGCGCCCCGGAGGAGGCCGCCCGCGGCATCACCATCAACATCGCGCACGTCGAGTACGAGACCGACACCCGGCACTACGCGCACGTGGACATGCCGGGCCATGCCGACTACGTCAAGAACATGGTCACCGGGGCCGCGCAGCTCGACGGGGCGATCCTCGTCGTCTCCGCGCTCGACGGGATCATGCCGCAGACCGCCGAGCACGTCCTGCTCGCCCGGCAGGTGGGCGTGAACCACATCGTCGTCGCCCTGAACAAGGCCGACGCCGTCGACGACGGCGAGGACGCGGAGCTCATCGACCTGGTCGAGCTGGAGGTCCGCGACCTGCTCACCCAGCACGGCTACGGCGGCGACGCGGTGCCGGTCGTCCGGGTCTCCGGGCTGAAGGCCCTGGAAGGGGACCCGAAGTGGACGGCGGCCGTGGAGGCGCTGCTCGACGCCGTGGACACATACGTGCCGATGCCCGAGCGGTACCTGGACGCGCCGTTCCTGCTGCCCGTCGAGAACGTGCTCACCATCACCGGCCGGGGCACCGTGGTGACCGGCGCGGTGGAGCGCGGCACCGTGCGCGTCGGCGACCGGGTCGAGGTGCTCGGCGCCGGGCTGGAGACGGTCGTCACCGGCCTGGAGACCTTCGGCAAGCCCATGCGGGAGGCGCAGGCGGGGGACAACGTGGCGCTGCTGCTGCGCGGGGTGCCGCGCGACGCGGTGCGGCGCGGGCACGTGGTGGCCGCGCCGGGGAGCGTGCTTCCCCGGCGGCGCTTCACGGCGCAGGTGTACGTGCTGTCGGCGCGCGAGGGCGGTCGCAGCACACCGGTGTCGACGGGGTACCGCCCGCAGTTCTACATCCGGACGGCGGACGTGGTCGGTGACGTCGACCTCGGCGAGGCGGCCCTCGCACGGCCCGGGGAGAAGGTCACCATGACCGTCGAGCTGGGGCGCGAGGTACCCCTGGAGCCGGGGCTCGGGTTCGCGATCCGCGAGGGTGGACGGACCGTGGGGGCGGGCACCGTGACAGCCGTCGGCTGACGGCGACCGATCCGGGCGGGGGACCGGGAGACCGGGGGACCGGGGGACCACGGGGCCGCAGGACCGCGGGGGCGGTGCGCCGGCCCCGCGACTCCCCGGGTCCCTCGCCGCCCTCGCCCGCCCGCACAATGGACCGGTGAGCGAATCCATACCCGTCACCCGGACCACCGACCACGGCACCGCCAAGCTGATGCCCGACGTCGACCGGAGGCGGGCCTGGCTGCTGACGGTCGACGGGGCGCCGCAGTCGTACGTCGACCTGGACGAGCCGGAGCACCTGGAGTTCGAGTACGCCAGGCGGCTCGGGCACGTCCTCGACATCGTCGCGGAGCCGGGCCGCCCGCTGGACGTGGTCCACCTCGGCGGCGGAGCGCTCACCCTGCCCCGCTACGTGGCCGCGACCCGGCCCGGCTCCCGGCAGGACGTCGTCGAGGCGGACCGCGGTCTGCTGGAACTGGTCGCCGAGCACCTGCCGCTGCCCGAGGGCGCGGGCGTCGCGCTGCACGCCGCCGACGCCCGCGCCTGGCTGGAGGCCGCCCCCGACGACTGCGCCGACGTGCTGGTCGCCGACGTGTTCGGCGGCTCCCGGATCCCGGCCCACCTCACCACGGCCGACTACGTCCGGCAGGCCGCACGGGTGCTGCGCGCGGACGGCGTGTACCTCGCCAACCTCGCCGACTCCGCGCCCTTCGCCTTCCTGCGCTCCCAACTCGCCACTTGCGCGACCGAGTTCGAAGAGCTGGTGCTGATCGCCGAGCCGGCCGTGCTGCGCGGCCGGCGCTTCGGCAACGCGGTGGTCGTCGCCGCGCATCGCCCGGTCGACACGGCCGCCCTGACCCGGCTCACGGCCGCCGACGCCTTCCCCGCCCGCGTCGAACACGGCGCGGGGCTGAGGGACTTCACCGGCGACGCGCGGCCGGTGCGGGACGCGGACGCCGTACCGTCCCCCGAGCCCCCCGACGGCGCGTTCGGCATCGGCTGACCTGGCGTCACCCCGCCGTGAGGCCGTCACCCTTCCGTCGGGTGCGTCACCCTTCCGTCGGGTCGCCGTGCAGGCGCACGGTGCTGAGGATCTTCATGACCGTCTTGTCGGGGACCTCGTCCTTGACGCCCTTGGCCCCGTAGAAGGTCCAGGACACGAAGTCGCCCGCCGAGTTCTTGAAGGCGAACGTGGTGGCCTTGCCGTCGGAGTCGCACTTGCCCTTCTTCGCGACGCCCGTCGAATACGACGTGGCGACGCTGCCCTTGACGCCCGACGCCGTCGTGTAGTCCTCCGGCTTGCCGATGGTGAGGAGCTTCTTGGCGGCGTCCGACTGGTCGGTGTAGCCGCCGAACACCCACCAGGCCGAGTCGTTGCGCGCCACGTCGGAGGTGTTCTTGGCGCCGTCCTGGCCCTTCGTGCCGGCCGCCGCCAGCGCCGTGTCGTCGGTGCGCCCGTCCTTGTCGGCGTCGGAGGAGCACCACTTCTCCTTGAGGTATGCGGGCGCCGACATGCCGATGAGGACGGAACCGTCGCCCTTCTTCTCGTCCTCGAACCCGATGAAGGTGCCGGGCGACTCGACCGCCCAGTCGGCCGGCACGTCGAAGGCGGTGCCCCACTTGGGGTTCACGACGACCTTCCAGCCGGGAATCGTCGCCTTCTCGGTCTCGCCGCCGCGCGGGTTGTCGTCCGTGCCCGTCGCGGACTCGCTCGGGGCGGTGGTGGGCGACTGACTCGCCGTCTGCTTGTCCTTGCCGCCGTCCGCCGTGTCGTCCTCGTTCCCGCCGAGGACCAGGAAACCGGTGACGCCGGCCGTCACGACCACGGCCGTGGCCGCCAGGATCGCGACCAGTTTCGTCCGGCTGCCTCCGCCTCCGGGCGGCTGGGGCGTGCCGACCGAGGTGGGCGCGCCCCACTGCGGTTGCTGCGCATAGGGATTGGGCTGCTGGAAACCGGGCTGCTGATACGGATTCGGCTGCTGGTACCCCGGCTGCTGGTAGGGGTTGTTCTGTGCGTGCGGGTTCTGCTCGCCCCCGGGCGGCTGCTGTCCTGGCCACATGGGCGTTCACCCTAGTGCCGCCCGCGACCCGGTGTGGCCCCCCGGATTCGTCAGGGCGGTGGCACATCGGCAATCCGGGTCCGGGCGCCCCGTGGACGGGAGCGGCAGGGACCTGGCCAGCGCAGGCTACTCATGGGTAACCTTTGGGTATGAGCGCAGATCAGATGTCGATCGGCGAGTTGCTCGCCGCGACGGTGCCGATGGTTCGCACCCTGAACCTGGAGTACCTCGAGACCACGCCGGAGAAGGCCGTGCTGGCCCTCCCGGACCAGAGCGAGTACCGCAACCACGTCGGCGGGCCGCACGCGGGCGCGATGTTCACGCTGGGCGAGTCGGCCAGCGGCGCCGTCGTCCTGGCCGCGTTCGGCGACCAGCTCGCGCGGGCCGTCCCGCTCCCGGTGCACGCCGAGATCGCGTTCAAGAAGATCGCCCTCGGTCCCGTCACCGCGACCGCGACCCTGGGCCGCCCGGTCGCCGACGTCGTCGCCGAACTCGACGCGGGCACCCGCCCGGAGTTCCCGGTGAGCGTCGCCATCCAGCGCCAGGACGGCGCCGTCACCGGCGAGATGACGGTGCTCTGGACCCTGCGCCCCAACGGCTGACCCCCGCTCGCCGCCGGCGCGCCCGGATCGCGTCGTGTCCCGTGATCCGATCCGGGCCTGGTGCGACTCCGGCCGGGCGTGGCCGCCAGGACGTCGTTGCCGGGTGCCGACCCGGTAGGCTTCCCGGGTACGCCCCGCGCGGCGCACGGGGAAGCGCGGGGGGCGCGGAAGCGCGAACAGAGTCACGAACGGGAGGGACCGGCGGTGCACGTCCAGGAGTGGCTCGACACGGTGCCCGCGGCGGCCGTCTACGCCGTGGTGGGGCTGGTCATCGGTCTGGAGAGCCTGGGGATCCCGCTGCCCGGCGAGATCATCCTGGTCTCGGCGGCACTGCTGTCCTCCCAGCACGCCGGCGTCAACCCGGTGATCCTCGGCGCGTGCGCCAGCCTCGGCGCCATCGTCGGCGACTCCATCGGCTACGCCATCGGCCGCAAGGGCGGGCGGCCCCTGCTGGCGTGGCTCGGCCGGAAGTTCCCCCGGCACTTCAGCGAGGGGCACGTCGCCACCGCGGAGCGGTCCTTCGAGAGGTGGGGCATGTGGGCGGTCTTCTTCGGCCGCTTCGTCGCCCTGCTGCGCATCTTCGCCGGCCCGCTGGCGGGCGTGCTGCGGATGCCGTACTGGAAGTTCCTGATCGCCAACGTCCTCGGCGGCATCCTCTGGGCGGGCGGTACGACCGCCGTCATCTACTACGTGGGCGTGGTCGCGGAGTCCTGGCTGAAGCGCTTCTCGTGGCTGGGCCTGGTCGCGGCGGTGCTGATCGGCCTGACCTCGATGCTCGTCCTCAAGCGCAAGGCGAAGAAGGCGACGGCGCACAGCGAGCCGGCCGACACGGAAGCGGAACCCGTCCCGGCCGTCGACTGACGGCCCGCGGACCCACGGCCCTCCGGGGCGCGGGCCCACGGCTCTTCAGTGCTCGGACCTACGGCTTGTCGTGCACCTCTCGGTGCGCCGCCGCCAGGTCCGCGTACAGCGTCCCGTTGAGGGTGACGCCCGCTCGCTCCTCCTCGGTCAGCGGGCGCCTGACCTTCGCCGGCACCCCCGCGACGAGGGAACCCGGCGGCACCCGCATCCCCTGCGGCACCAGCGCCTGCGCGGCGACCAGCGAGCCCTCCCCGATCACCGCGCCGTTGAGCACCGTCGCGCCCATCCCGATCAGGCAGTCGTCACCGACGGTCGCCCCGTGCACCACGGCGTTGTGCCCGACCGACACCCGCTGCCCGATGGTGACCGGGAAACCCGGGTCGGCGTGGAGCGTGCAGTTGTCCTGGACGTTGCTGCGCGCCCCGACGGAGATCCGCTCGACGTCGCCGCGCGCGACCGCGCCGTACCAGAGGCTCGCCCCGGCCTCCAGGGTCACGTCGCCGATCACCGACGCGGTGGGCGCTACGAACGCCTCCGGGTCGATCTTCGGTTCCCGGCCGCCGATGCCCGTGACCAACGCCTTGTGCGTCATCGCCCTCTCCTCGTCGTCGGATGCCCCCGCACGCTACGCCATCCGGTGGGGTGAAGATCACAGGGCCTCGGCCTCTTGAAGGCTCGCCGCGCTGAGTACCGTGACCCCGTGCCGATGCGCAAGAACACGTTCTCATCATGGCGGCGCCGACTGGCGCAGCGCGCCGTTCATGCGGGCTGGGCCTGGGTGCAGCGCACCGGCTCGGTCACCGCGCAGCACCCGGGACGGTTCCGCTTCGGGGCGATCGGGACCGGCACCAGACTGGCCTTCCCGCTCGGCACGGTCTTCGGCGAACCCTGGATCCACCTGGGCGCCCACTGCATCGTCGGCGAACAGGTCACCCTCACCGCGGGGCTGATGCCCGACCTCGACCTCGGTCCCGAGCCGATCCTGCGGATAGGCGACGGCGTCGTCCTGGGCCGCGGCAGCCACGTCATCGCGGACACCACGGTCACCATCGGCAGCGACTGCTACTTCGGGCCGTACGTGTACGTGACGTCCACCAACCACTCCTACGACGATCCCCACCAGCCCATCGGCAAGCAGTGGCCCCGGATGGAGCCGGTGGAGATCGGCGCGGGCTGCTGGATCGGCACCGGCGCGGTGATCCTGCCCGGCGCCCGGATCGGGCGGAACGTGGTGGTCGCCGCGGGCGCGGTGGTCCGGGGCGTGGTGCCCGACCACGCGGTGGTCGCCGGGGCGCCCGCGCGGGTGGTGCGGCGCTGGACGGCCGCCGACGGCTGGCAGCCGCCGCTGCGGACGCCCCCGCCGGTGCCGATCCCCGACGGGGTCACGCCGGAACAGCTGCTGGCGCTGTCGGAGTTGGACGAGGAGACGGCCGCGAGACTGGCGCAGTTGGACGCGGAGTCCTGACTTCCCGACTCAGCCGGTACGTCCCGACTCAGCCGGTACTTCCCGACTCAGCCGGTACGTCCTGGCTCAGCCGGTCGCCAGCAGCAGGGTGCCCACCAGGGCCAGGCCCGCGCCCGCCGCCTGGATCCGGTGCAGCCGTTCGCTGAGGAAGCCGCGCGCGGCCAGGGCGGTGACCACCGGGTAGAGCGAGGCGAGCACGGCGGCGACGGTGACCGGGCCGTACTGGGCGGCGATCGCGTAGGTGCCGTTCGCCGCGACGTCCGCCAGGCCCACGAAGGCCAGCGCCGGGAGCGAGGCCCACGGGAAACCCTCCGTCGGCAGCGCCGCGCCGCCCCGCCGCACGGAGGCGTACAGCGCGGTGCCGCCGACGGCCACGTTGGTCACCCGCTGCACGAGGAGCGCGAGGAAGAGACCGGTGACGTCGGTCGACGCCTCCGCGATGAGCGCGAACACCGCGCCGAAGCCGAGCGCCGCGACCAGCGTGAGCAGGACGGTCTGCCGCCGCACGGGGGTGCCCCGCCGCTGCGGCCCGCCCGCGAGGACCACGCCGGTGACGGCGACCGCGATGCCCGCGGCCTGGACGAGGCCCGGGCGCTCGCCGAGGCACAGGCCCACGCCGACCGGGACGGCCACGCTCAGGGTGGCCAGCGGGGAGACGACGCCCATCGGGCCCTGGGCGAGGGCCTTGTAGAAGCAGATCATCGCGACCGGCCCCACCAGTCCGGCCGCGAAGGCGAACCACAGCCGCGGCCCGGCCTCGCCCCAGCCCCCGGTGGCCGCCACGATCACGCCGAGCACCGCCGCCGCGACCGTCTGCGAGACGACGACCACCGTGAGCACCGGTGCACGCCGGGTCAGCAACCCGCCGCCGAAGTCGGCAAGGCCCCACAGCAGGCTGGTGGCCAGGGCGAAGAATGCTGTCACGGCTCGCCTCGCAGTACAGTTCGGTGCACGATCGGGTGCACCCCACCGTAGTTCAATGCAATGGACTCTGTCATCCAGGATATTGCCCTGGGGTGTGGTGCTCTCATGGGCCTCGACGAGTTGGACGGAATGTGTCGGACCTCGACCTGCTGACCCAGTCCCTGGCGCGCAACGTCAAGCGCTGGCGCAACGAGCGCGGCTTCACCCTCGACGCGCTGGCCGCCCGCGCCGGGGTCAGCCGCGGCATGCTCATCCAGATCGAGCAGGCGCGCACCAACCCGAGCATCGGCACGGTCGTCAAGATCGGCGACGCGCTCGGCATCAGCATCACCACCCTGCTCGACTACGAGCAGGGCCCCAAGGTCCGGGTCGTCCCCGCCGAGCAGGCCGTGCGGCTGTGGCACACCGACGCGGGCAGCTACAACCGGCTGCTCGCGGGCACCGAGGCCCCCGGCCCGCTGGAGATGTGGGACTGGCGCCTGATGCCGGGCGAGAGCAGCCCGTCCGACCCGCACCCGGCCGGCACGGTCGAACTCGTGCACGTCACGGCCGGCGAGCTGACGCTCACCGTGGACGGCGCCGAACACCGCGTGCCGGCCGGCGCCAGCGCCTCCTTCGAGGCGAACACCCGGCACGTCTACGGCAACACGGGCGACGTCCCGATGGAGATGATCATGGCTGTCTCCGTCCCGCCCGTGCGCTGAGCGGCCCGGGGCCGCCGCTGTTGGCGTGCCGCCGTTGTTAGCGTGCCGCCATGGACGCACCCATCGGACACTTCGACCACGCCGCCCCCGCCCCCGACGCCCTCGGCGAACTGATCGGCCCGGTCGCCGACGCCGTACGCCACTGGAGCGGCAGCGTCCCCGCCGACCGGATCGTCTACGTCGACACCGACCCGCGATGGGCCGACACCGCCGTCTTCGTGGAGCACTACGGCCGGGAACTGCTCCAGCAGTCGGCCAACTGCGTGGTGGTCGCGGGCCGGCGCGGCGGCGACACCACGCTCGCCGCGTGCGTGGTGCTGTCGACCACCCGGGTCGACGTCAACGGCGTGGTGCGCCGCCGGCTCGGCGCCCGCAAGGCGTCGTTCGCGTCGATGGACACGGCCACGGGTGAGACCGGCATGGAGTACGGCGGCATCACCCCGATCGGGCTGCCCGAGGGCTGGCCGGTGCTGGTGGATCCGGCCGTGGCCGAGCTGCCGTACGTGCTGGTCGGCAGTGGGCGGCGGCGCGGCAAGCTGCTGGTGCCGGGCAAGGCGTTCACCGAACTGCCCGGCGCGGTCCTGGCCGAGGGGCTCGGGGTGGCCTGACCTCGCTCCTCAGGCGGTCGCGTGGTGCGCCAGCGGCAGGTGCGGGTCCGCTTCTCCCGGGGCCGGCGCCGGATCCGCGTGCACCAGCGCGGCCGTGAGCCCCGGCACGGCGTGCAGCAGGGCGTGTTCGGCGTCGACCGCGATGCCGTGCGCCTGCCGCAGCGTCGCCTCGCCGTCGACGACCACCGCGACCTCGGCCCGCAGCCGGTGCCCGATCCAGCGCAGCCGCAGCTCACCGACCTCCCGCACGCCGGGGACCGCCCGCAGTGCCTGTTCGGCCCGGTCCACCAGGGCCGGGTCGACGGCGTCCATCACCCGCCGCAGCACCTCGCGGGCCGCGTCCCGCAGCACCAGCACGATCGCGGCCGTGATCGCCAGCCCCACCAGGGGGTCGGCCAGGCGCAGGCCCAGCGCCGAGCCGCCCGCGCCCAGCAGCACGGCCAGCGAGGTGAACCCGTCGGTGCGGGCGTGCAGTCCGTCGGCGACCAGGGCGGCCGAGCCGATCTCGCGGCCGACCCGGATCCGGTACCGGGCCACCCACTCGTTGCCCGCGAAGCCGGCCAGGGCGGCCACCGCGACCGCCGGGACGTGGGTGACCGGGCGCGGGTCGAGGAGCCGGCCGGCCGCCGTCCACGCCGCGAAGGCGGCGGACGCGGCGATGGTCAGCACGATCACGATGCCCGCCAGGTCCTCCGCCCGGCCGTAGCCGTAGGTGAAGCGGCGGGTGGCGGCGCGCCGGCCCAGCACGAACGCGATCCCGAGCGGTACGGCGGTCAGCGCGTCCGCCGTGTTGTGCACCGTGTCGCCCAGCAGCGCCACCGATCCGGACAGCACGACCACGGCCGCCTGGGCCAGCGCCGTCGCGCCGAGAACCGCCAGCGAGACCCACAGGGCCCGCATGCCGCGGGACGAGGACTCCAGCGCGGCGTCGAGCTTGTCCGCGCTCTGGTGGGAGTGCGGGGTGAGCAGGTGGCGCAGGCGGGAACCGGCCCGGTGGTGCTCGTGACGGTCGTGGGCGTGGTGGTGGCCCTGATGATCCTGCGGGTGGTCCTGCGGGTGGTGGTCGTGCGGGTGGTGGTGACGGTGGTGGTCGTGTCGGTCGCTCACGCCGGTCCCCTTCCGTTCCGCGGGAATGGACGCCGGGCGCCCACGGGACCATTATGTGCGTATGAGCGCACGCATGCACCTGTCACCTGCGCATGATGCGCACCCGCGCAACCCGGGCGAGGAGCAGTACGCGCTCGCCGCGGAACTCCTCGCCCTGCTCGGTGACCGCACCCGCCTCGCCCTGCTGCACACCCTGACCACGGGCGAGGCCGACGTCGGCACGCTCACCGAGGCGTGCGGCGCGGCGCGTCCGGCGGTCAGCCAGCACCTGGCGCGGCTGCGGCTCGCGGGACTGGTGGACACCCGTAAGGAAGGCCGCCGGGTGATCTACTCCCTGCGCGACGGCCATCTGCGCCGCCTGGTGGAGGAGGCGCTGAACGTCGCGGACCACCGGCTCGGCGGCCGGCCCCCGCACGACTGAGCGGCGTCGCACAGCCCGCCGGGGTGCGGCGCCGCCGGACCGTTCAGCCCAGGCGCGGGATCTCGATGGCGGGGCAGCGGTCCATCACCATGTCCAGACCGGCGGCGCGGGTGCGGTCGTAGGCCGCCTGGTCGACGACGCCCAGCTGGAACCACACGGCGCGGGCCCCCTTGGCCACCGCCTCGTCGGCCACGGCACCGGCCAGGCCGCTGTTGACGAACACGTCGACCACGTCCACGTCGAACGGGATGTCCGCGAGGGAGGCGTACCCCTGCTCGCCGTGCACCGTCTCCGCCTTGGGGTGGACGGGCACGACGCGCTTGCCGAAGCGCTGCAGTACCTGGGCGACGCCGTACGCGGCCCGCCGCGGGTTCGACGACAGGCCCACCACCGCCCAGGTGTCGCCGAGCTCGGTGAGAATCCTGCGAACCGTCGCCTCGTCGCCGTACACGGCCGGCCTCCTGGTGCCTCGGGGAAGATCTGTCCGGTCGCACAACGGCGCACGATCCCGGGGGATTCCCCGCCCGCCCGGTGCGCCGCTCACCCCCCTCGCTCACCCGAACGGCGCCGCCCCGCACCACCGCCCCGGCCGGACGCCGCGCACCGCGACCGGGCCGAAAGCGCGCGGGAGCCTGCGCCCGGCCGCCCGCCCGCCTACGCTCACCCCGTGCTGCGTATCACCGACGCCCGGACCGGCGAACCCGTCGACGCCACCCCGACCCGGCGGGGACTGACCCGTGTCGTGGCCCACGCACCGGGCCACGACACCACCGCCCTGCGCGTCCTGCTGGTCGCCGACCTGCTGGTGCGAGCCCTGGAACTCGGCGGCACCCCGGTGTGGGGGCTGCTGGCGGGCGAGGGCGATGGGGAGCGGGAGGGCCTGCGGGCCTCGGCGGCGGCGCTGGGCATCCGGCCCTTCGAGGACGGTGCCCACGCGGGCCCGGGCCCGGGCGGGGCCCAGGTCATCCACGTGGCGGCGGCGGAGGAGGAGGGGCCGGCGCCCGACGGCGTCCAGGTCGCCGTCGCCGCCGCGACCGCCGACACCCCGGCAACCGGCACCCCGACCGCCGGCACTCCGGCCACGGACGATCCGTCGGTGCTGCGTCTCGCTCTGCTCTCCCGGCGCCGCACCGAGCCCGCACGGCTCGACGCGGCCGCCCTCACCGACGCCCGCGACACCCTCGCGCGCTGGCGCGGCGCGGTCGCCGCCTGGGCACGCCGGCCGTCCCGGCCGGTCCCCGACGAGGTCCGCGGCCGGCTGCGCGCCGCCTGGGAGAACGACCTGGACCTGCCCGCCGTGCTGGACGTCCTGGCCTGGGTGGAGAGCGATCCGGGCCTGCCGGACGGCGCCCGCTTCGAGACGTACGCCTATGCGGACCGGCTGCTCGGCCTCGACCTCACCCGCGACCTGGGATCCACGGCGTGATCGCGCGCGCCGGAGCGGGCCCGCTGCGCCGCCTGGTCGTCGTGCGGCACGCCAAGTCGGCCTGGCCGGCCGGCGTCCCCGACCACGAGCGTCCGCTGGCGCCCCGCGGCCGCCGGGACGCCCCGGCCGTCGGCCGCGCCCTCGCCGCGGCCGACTGCCTCCCCGACCTCGCCCTGTGCTCGACCGCCGTCCGTGCCCGCCGGACCTGGGAGCTGGCCTCCGCGCAGTGGGGCACGCCGCCGCCCGTGCGCCACGACCCGCGGCTGTACGCCGCCGACGTGCCGGAACTGCTGGAAGCGGTGCGCGAGACGCCTCCCGAGGTCGAGACGCTCCTCCTGATCGGGCACAACCCCGGCCTCGAGGACCTGGTGCTGGAACTCGCCGGGGACGGCCTCGGCGGCACGCTGGAGCGGGTGCGGACCAAGTTCCCGACGTCCGCGATCGCCGTGCTGGCCTGGCACGGCACCGACTGGCAGGCGCTCGCCCCGGGCGTGGCGCTGCTGACCGGGGTGCTCGTGCCGAGGGGAGAGAAGAAGCGCGGCGGGAAGAAGAAGCAGGGCTAGCCTCAAGGCCGTGAGGGAGGTGGCTGCTCGACCCGCTGCGCGGACCGGCCGCCCCAGTGTGGGCCGGCGGCCGCGCCCGCTCCGCCGTGACCTCAGGCCGGCGCGGCTTCCCCGGCGGCATTGTCGGCGCCGCTCGCGTCCTCCTGGGCCATGCCGAGGAAGCGCCGGATCGCTTCGACCGGCATATCGAGCTCCTCGGACGCGGACAGCTCGTCGCCGAACACCTGCACCGCCTCGGTGACAGCCACGGCCAGTTCGACCTCTGCCTTGCGAACCTTGGCCTCGGCCTTGTCCACCGTGTCGACCACCGCCAACTGGCGGCGCTGCTTCTCCTGGAGCCTCTGCTTGCGGGAGACGGACTTGTCAGAGTTCTGCGCTGTCATGAAACAAGATCATAATCAGTCGTGCGAGCGCTCCTGAAATCGGCAACCGACCTGCTGTTCGCGGGAGTTCACGGCCGCAGAGCGCGGCCGGCGGCGGCCGGCGGCCGGCGCGGTCCGGTGGCCGCCGGGGGCCCCGTCGGCCACGGACTAGGCTGGTCCGATGCAGGACGAGTACCGCACAGTCGCCCGCGCGGGCGTGCACGAGACCGAGGTCAACCGCTCACGCTTCCTGTGCGCCCTCGCTCCGGCGGCCACCGAGCGGGAGGCCCAGGACTTCATCGCGTCCGTGCGCAAGGAGCACGCCGACGCCACCCACAACTGCTGGGCCTACGTCATCGGCGCGGACGCCTCCGTCCAGAAGGCGAGCGACGACGGCGAACCGGGCGGCACCGCGGGCGTCCCCATGCTCCAGATGCTGCTGCGCCGCGACATGCGGTACGTCGTCGCCGTCGTCACCCGCTACTTCGGCGGCGTCAAGCTCGGCGCGGGCGGGCTCATCAGGGCGTACGGCGGAGCGGTCGGCGAGGCGCTGGACACGCTCGGCACGATCACCCGGCGACGGTTCCGGCTGGCCACGCTGACCGTCGACCACCAGCGGGCCGGCAAGGTCCAGAACGACCTGCACGCGACCGGACGCGAGGTGCGTGACGTCCGCTACGGCGAAGAGGTCACCATCGAGATCGGCCTGCCGGACGCCGACGTGGACGCCTTCCGCGCCTGGCTGGCCGACGCGACCGCCGGGACGGCCGGGTTCCACCTGGGCGGGGAGGCGTACGGGGACGCCTGAGATCCGGGGGCAGAGAGGCCTGAGATCGCGGGCAAAAGGTGCGTAACAGGCATAGGTGGGGCGGATCGTGACGGGCGGTACGAGCGTGAGCGTCCGTCGCGTCCGTGATGTCAGACCCGGCCGTTAGTCTCGGGGATCATGAGGCTGCTGCACACTTCCGACTGGCATCTCGGCCGGGCGTTCCACCGGGTCGGCATGCTCGGCGCCCAGGCCGAGTTCATCGGTCACCTCCTCGACACCGTGCGCGAGCACCGGGTGGACGCGGTGGTCGTGTCGGGAGACGTGTACGACCGTGCGGTGCCGCCGCTGGCCGCCGTCGAGCTGTTCGACGACGCGCTGCACCGGCTCGCCGCCCTCGGCGTACCCACGGTGATGATCTCCGGCAACCACGACTCGGCCCGCCGCCTCGGCGTCGGCGCCGGACTCATCGGGCGCGCGGGCATCCACCTGCGCACCGAGCCGTCCGCGTGCGCGACCCCCGTGGTGCTGTCCGACGCGCACGGCGACGTCGCCTTCTACGGGCTGCCGTACCTCGAGCCGGCTCTGGTCAAGGACGAGTTCGGGGTGGCGAAGGCGGGCCACGAGGCGGTGCTCGCCGCCGCCATGGACCGGGTCCGCGCCGACCTCGCCACGCGCGCGCCCGGCACCCGGTCCGTCGTCCTCGCGCACGCCTTCGTCACCGGCGGCGAAGCCAGCGACAGCGAACGGGACATCACCGTCGGCGGGGTGGCCGCCGTCCCCGCCGGGGTCTTCGACGGCGTCGACTACGTGGCGCTCGGCCACCTGCACGGCTGCCAGACCATCACCGAGCGCGTCCGCTACTCGGGCTCGCCCCTGCCGTACTCCTTCTCGGAGGCCGGCCACCGCAAGACCATGTGGCTCGTCGACCTGGGCGCCGACGGCTCCATAGGCGCCGAGCGCGTCGACTGCCCGGTGCCCCGGCCGCTGGCCCGGATCCGCGGCCGCCTGGAGGACCTGCTCGCCGATCCGGCTCTCGCCCGGCACGAGGAGGCGTGGGTCGAGGCGACGCTCACCGACCCGGTCCGCCCGGCCGAGCCGATGGCCCGGCTCACCGAGCGCTTCCCGCACACCCTCAGCCTGGTCTTCGAGCCCGAGCGCCCCCCGGAGGACCCCGGCGTGTCCTACGCCCGGCGGCTCGCGGGCCGCAGCGACCAGCAGATCGCCGAGGACTTCGTCGCACATGTGCGCGGCGCCCGACCCGACGCGGACGAACAGGCCGTGCTGCGGGAGGCGTTCGACGCGGTGCGCGCGGACGAGGCCGTGCGGGAGGTGGCGCGGTGAGGCTGCACCGGCTGGACGTCACCGCCTTCGGACCGTTCGGCGGGTCGCAGCGCGTCGACTTCGACGAGCTCTCGGCGGCCGGTCTGTTCCTGCTGCACGGCCCGACCGGCGCCGGCAAGACCTCCGTCCTCGACGCCGTCTGCTACGCGCTCTACGGCGCCGTGCCGGGCGCCCGCCACAGCGGCCAGGGCCTGACCCTGCGCAGCGACCACGCCGCACCCGGCACCCGCACCGAGGTCACCCTCGAACTGACCGTCGCCGGACGCCGGTTGGAGATCACCCGGCAGCCGCCCTGGGAGCGCCCCAAGAAACGCGGGTCGGGCACCACGCTCGACAAGGCCCAGAGCGGGCTGCGCGAGTACGACGCCACCGCCGGCGCCTGGAAGCAGCTCAGCCGCTCGCACCAGGAGATCGGCGAGGAGATCACCCAGCTGCTCGGCATGAGCCGTGAGCAGTTCTGCCAGGTCGTGCTGCTGCCGCAGGGCGACTTCGCGCGGTTCCTGCGCGCGGACGCCGAAGCGCGCGGCAAGCTGCTCGGCCGCCTCTTCGACACCCGCCGCTTCGCCGAGGTCGAAAAGCGCCTCGCCGAGAGCCGGCGGGCCGCCGAGGCCCAGGTGCGCGACGGGGACGCCGCGCTGCTGGCCGACGCGCACCGGATGCAGCAGGCCGCGGGCGACGCCATGGAACTGCCCGCGCTGCAGCCGGGCGACCCCGGCCTGGCGGCGGCGGTCCTGACCGCGGCGGCCGTCGCCCGCAGCACCGCCCGGGAACAGCTGACCGTCGCCCGGTCGCGCCTCACGGCAGCGGAGTCCGCGCAGGCCGCCGCCGAACACGCGCTGGCGGACGCCCGCGAACTGGCCCGCCTGCAGGACCGGTTCACCCAGGCGCGGGAGCGGGCCGCCCGGCTCCAGGAACACGCCGACGCCCACCGGCAGGCCCAGGACCGCATGGAGCGCGCCCGCAAGGCCGAGGCGGTGGCCCCCGCCCTGGACCTCAGGGAGGCGGCCGAGGCCGAACACCGCCGGGCGGCCGGGGCGGAGGCGCGCGCGCGTGCTCTGCTGCCGGACGGCCACGCGGACGCGGGCGCGACCGGGCTCGCCGCCGCCGCACGCCGCAGCGCGGAGGAACTGGGCGGCCTGGAGTCGGCCCGGCGCGCCGAGCGGCGGCTCGCCCAGCTGGTCGCGGAACGCGCCGGCCTGGACCGGCAGGAGCGCGCCGACGACGAGGTCCTCCAGGAGGCCGACGCCTGGCTGGCCGGCTGGGAGGAGCTCCGCGCCGGGCTGCACGGCCGTATCGAGGCCGCCCAGGAGGCCGCAACCCGGGCCGAGCAGCTGGCCGTGCAGCGGGAGCCCGCCCAGCGGCGGCTCGGCGCCGCCCGGCAGCGCGACCAGCTCACCCGCGACACGGACACGGCCCAGGCCCGCGCCCTCGCCGCCCGGGAACGCGCCGCCGAGGCCCGCGCCCACTGGCTCGACCTGAAGGAGCAGCGGCTGAACGGCATCGCCGCCGAACTGGCCGCGAACCTCGCCGACGGCGAGCCCTGCGCCGTCTGCGGAGCCACCGAGCACCCCGCCCCCGCCCGCAAGGTCGCCGGGCACGTCGACCGGGAGGCGGAGGAGCGCGCCCTCGCCGCCTACCAGCGCGCCGACGAGCAGCGCGCCGAGGACGAGCGCCGGCTCGGCGTCGTCCGGGAGGCGCTGGCCGCGGCGAGCGCCGAAGCCGGTGACACCCCGACGGACCGGCTCGCCGCCGAGGTGGCCGACCTGGAACGGCGCTACGCACGCGCCCGCGACGCCGCGTCCGGTCTGCACACCGCGAGCGAGGAACTGCGGCGCGCCGAACACGAACACGAGCGGCGCACCGCCGTGCGCCAGGAGGCGGCCGTCCGCGCCGCCGCCCGGGTCGGCCACCGGGAGCGCCTCGACCGCGAACGGGCCTCGCTGGAGGAGGAGTTGACCCAGGCCCGGGGCGCCGCCGACAGCGTGGCCGCCCGCGCCGCCCAACTGGAGCGCGGGGTCGCGCTGCTCACCGAGGCCGCCGACGCCGCCCGCGCGGCCGAGGACGCCGCCCAGCGGCTCAAGGACGCCGACGCCCGGCTCGCCGACGCCGCCTTCCGCGCCGGGTTCGACACCCCGCAGGCCGCGGCGGCCGCCCTCCTCGACGACGCGGCCCACCGCGAGCTCCAACGCCGTCTGGACGCCTGGCAGTCCGAGGAAGCCGCGGTGCGCGCCGTCCTCGCCGAGACCGACACCGCTGCCGCCGCCCGGCAGCCTCCCGCGGACCTGGCCGCCGCGCAGCGGGCCGCTGCCGCCGCGGCCCAGCACCTGCGCGAGGCGGCCTCCGCGCGCGACGCCGCCGCCCGGCGCTGCACCGAACTCGACCGGCTCTCCGCCGGGTCGGCCGCGAGCGTACGGCGGCTCGCCCCGCTGCGCGCGGAGTACGACCGGGTCGCCCGCCTGGCCGCCCTGACCGCGGGCACCTCGGCGGAGAACGAGCGCAGGATGCGCCTGGAGTCGTACGTGCTGGCGGCGCGCCTGGAACAGGTGGCGGCCGCGGCGACGGTGCGGCTGCGGCGCATGTCGTCCGGCCGTTACACGCTGGTCCACTCCGACGACCGGGCCGGCCGCGGCCGCAGCGGGCTCGGCCTGCACGTGGTGGATGCCTGGACCGGGCGCGAGCGGGACACCGCGACCCTGTCGGGCGGCGAGACGTTCTTCGCCTCGCTCGCCCTCGCGCTCGGTCTCGCCGACGTCGTCACCGACGAGGCGGGCGGCGTCCGCCTCGACACCCTCTTCATCGACGAGGGGTTCGGCAGCCTCGACGACCAGACCCTCGACGAGGTCCTCGACGTCCTCGACTCCCTGCGTGAACGCGACCGCAGCGTCGGCATCGTCAGTCACGTCGCCGACCTGCGCCGCCGCATCCACGCCCAACTGGAGGTGGTGAAGGGCAGATCCGGGTCGGTGCTGCGGCAGCGCGGTCAGTGACCCAGCGGGCGGCGGGGCAGCGGCGAGGAGTACACGACGCTCGTGGTCACCGAGCCCAGCGCGCCGATCTTGCCCGACACCTCCTCCAGGTGGCGCATCGAGCGGGCGGCGACCTTGATGACGAAGCAGTCGTCGCCCGTGACATGGTGCGCCTCCAGGATCTCCGGCGTCGTGGCGACGAGATCGTGGAAGGGCTTGTAGTTGCCGGTGGGGTACCGGAGCCGCACGAAGGCCAGGATCGGCAGGCCGAGCCGTTCCGGGTCGACCACCGCCGCGTAGCCCTGGATGACCCCGGCCTCCTCCAGGCGCCGCACCCGCTCGGTCACCGCGCTCGCCGACATGGAGACGGCCCGGGCCAGTTCGGCGAAACTGGCCCGGCCCTCCCGCTGGAGGACGTCGAGGATGCGCCAGTCGGTGGCGTCCGGGGAATACACGGTCATGGGGGAGGAATAGCAGGGAGATCCACGGCCGATCAAGCGGAACGCCGGGGATCGTCAGTTCAGGACGCCGATCGGCGCCCGTAGTTTTCTGCCCATGACCACGACCTCAGCCGCCACCGCCACCGCCACCGCCACCGCCGTCAATACGGTCCTGCGCGTCCCCCCGGCGGCTCCCGCCGCGGCCGCCGCCCACTTCCGCGCGAGCCTCGCCTTCCACGCGGACGCCTCCGACGTCGCCGCCGCGCTCGCCGCCGCGCTGGCCGCGGGCGGCGACGCCGGGTTCGTCGTCGTGGACTCCCGCTCCACCGAGTCCTGGGACCAGGGGCACGTCCCGGGCGCGGTCCAC
Source organism: Streptomyces sp. NPDC031340 (assembly GCF_055569945.1). Taxonomy (NCBI): domain Bacteria; kingdom Bacillati; phylum Actinomycetota; class Actinomycetes; order Kitasatosporales; family Streptomycetaceae; genus Streptomyces; species Streptomyces sp. NPDC031340. Next base: position 46,870 of record NZ_JBVIIE010000024.1, on the reverse strand, counting down.
CTGCCGACCGCGCTCATCCCCGAACAGGCCGAGGGACTCCTCGACAGGTCCGTGCCGGTCGTCACGTACTGCTGGGGCCCCGGCTGCAACGGCGCCACCCGGGCGGCCCTCGCCCTCGCCGAACTGGGCTACCAGGTCAAGGAGATGCTCGGCGGCTTCGAGTACTGGGCACGCGAGGGCTTCGAGTACGAGACCTGGCGGGGCCGCGAACGCCGCCCCGCCGACCCGCTGACCGCACCGGCCGACACCGACGACTGCGGCTGCTGACCGTCCGCGCGGCGCGGGGCGTCACCGGCCGGCGATGACCCGCGGTGCTCCGGGGCCGGCAGTGCCCTCACCTCACCCGGGGCTTCCGGTCCGCCGGTTCCGGTGGGAACGCACAGGACCCCCGCGGTGATCACCACGGGGGCCCTGCGGGTTGGCCGGCGCCGGCCGGTCAGCAGTTGCGGATCGAGTACACCGGGCTCCACGGGTCCCAGGCCGGCTCACACAGGTTGCCGGCCACGCAGGTGCAGGTGCCGCCGGGGTTGACGTGCCCGGCGGTGGACCCGGGCGACGTGTACGGAGACGTGGCCATGATGCCGACGTCCTGAGCTCCGACGGGCGCGGGCGGCGCGGTACGGGTGACGGCCTGGCTGCCCGCCGTGGTGGTGGCGGCCGGGCCGGCCGGTGCTTCCGAAGGGGGCAGCGGTGCAGGTGGTGGACGGCTGGAACGACCCTCCCGAACCCCGGTCGGCGGCCCGGGGAACCCCGGGTCCGGAGTGGTCCCGGGGAACCCTGGAGATCTTGGGATCACCGGGCCGTCGTGCGTGTAGGTTCTGCGCCATGGTGCGATACGCGGATCCCGGTGCGCTGGAGTGGGTGGAGTCGGGCGGCGGCCCGCTCATCGCGGTACCGGAGACGGTGCTGCCGTTCTGGGCGGGGGCCGACGGCGACGAGACCGCCTCCGACTACGACCGGGCCTGCGAGGTCGACGGCAGCGTGGGGCTGCTCCCGGTCGGGGACTGCGCCGCCCTGGTCCTCGGCGACGAACCGGCCTCGACCGCCTATCTCCCGCAGCACGCCGCCTTCGTACGGTGGTGCGCCGCCGGCAGCGAGGACGAACTTCTCGCCGGTGTGCCCGAAGCGCTCGCCACCGCCGACTGGGAGGACGAGGTCCGCTGGGACGTGCCGGGCCCGGTCCTGCTGTTCGACTCGGCCTGGCCGGGGACCGAGACGGAGCGCACGGACGCACTGCGCGTCGCGCTGGAACCCGGCCGCTACGCGGTGCGCGCGGCCAGTGTCCAGCCGGGCCCGGAGACCTGGCTGGGCCTCGTCCGGCTGCACCGCCTCTGACCCGGGACCTCGCGTACGGCGCGCGGGCGCGCACCCCGTCAGTATCAGGGCCTGCCGGACCGTCGGCCCGCCTCGTCGCGTGGCTCACCACGGACGAGGCGGACCGGCTCACGGGGTCACGGGCTCACGGGCCTATGGGCCCATGGGCCGGGGTGAGAGCCCGGGTTCGGCTTCCGGTTCTGATCGGCGGGTGGACGCCGGTCAGAGCGCGGACAACTCGTCCACCAGGTCGTCCAGGCCCAGCGAGCCCTGCGACAGCGCCGCCATGTGCCAGGCCTTGAGGTCGAACGCGTCACCGTGCCGCTCGCGCGCGTTCTCCCGGCCCAGCAGCCAGGCGCGCTCGCCCAGCTTGTAGCCGATCGCCTGCCCCGGCATGGACAGGTAGCGGGTCAGCTCGCTCTCCACGAAGTCCGCCGGGCGGCTGCTGTGCGCGCCGAAGAACTCCTGCGCCAGCGCGGGCGTCCAGCGCTCCCCGGGATGGAAGGGGGAGTGGTCGGGGATGGTCAGCTCCAGGTGCATGCCGATGTCGATGACGACCCGCGCGGCCCGCATCATCTGCGCGTCCAGGTAGCCCAGCCGGCGCTCCGCGTCGGTGAGGAAGCCCAGCTCGTCCATCAGCCGCTCCGCGTACAGTGCCCAGCCCTCGGCGTTGGCGCTGACCATGCCCACGCTGGCCTGGTAGCGGGAGAGGTCGGCCGCCACGTGCTTCCACTGCGCCAGCTGGAGGTGGTGGCCGGGCACACCCTCGTGGTACCAGGTGGAGACCAGGTCGTAGACGGGGAAGCGGGTCTGACCCATCGTCGGCAGCCAGGTGCAGCCCGGACGCGAGAAGTCGTCCGACGGGGCCGTGTAGTACGGCGCCGCCGCGCTGCCGGGAGGCGCGATCCGGGACTCGACCCGCCGGACCCGCTCGGCCAGGTCGAAGTGGGTGCCGTCCAGCTTCTCGATCGCCTCGTCCATCAGGGCCTGCAGCCAGCGCCGCACCTCGTCGACGCCCTCGATGTGGGTGCCGTGTTCGTCCAGGTGCGCCAGCGCCACCCACGGCGTGGCGGCGCCGGGCAGGATCTTCTCGGCCTCGGTCCGCATCTCGCCGAGGATGCGGTGGAACTCGGACCAGCCGTACGCGTACGCCTCGTCGAGGTCGAGGTCCGTGCCGTTGTAGTAACGGACCCAGCGCGCGTACCGTTCGCGGCCCACCACGTCCGGCGCGCCCTCGACCGCCGGCGCGTACACGTCCCGCATCCACTCGCGCAGGGCCACCACGCCCTGGGTGGCCTCGCGGGCCGCCGCGTCCAGGTCGGCGCGCAGCGCCTCGGGCCCCGCGTCCGCGAAGTGCTCGAACCAGCCCCGGCCGTCGCCCGTGTCCGCCCACTCGCCGAGCTGCCCGACGAACGTCCTGGTCGCGCGCGGACCGCCGTACAGCTTGCGCTCCAGACCGAGCGCGAGCGACTCCCGGTAGCCCTCCAGGGCCGCGGGCACCGCGCGCAGCCGCTCGGCGACCGCCGTCCAGTCCTCCTCGGTGGCGGTGGGCGTCACGGTGAACGCCTGGCGCACCCCGTGGGCGGCCGAGCTGAGGTTGCTGACGTCACGCAGGCCCTCGTCCGCCTCGTCGATGGCGAGCGAGGCGGTGAGCCGCTCGCGCAGCAGCCGCGCGCAACGGCGCTCGATGTCGCTGTCCCCGCCGGGCCGGCGCTCCGCCTCGTCGAGCCGGGCGAGCGTTTCCCGCTTCAGCCGCGCGAGCGCCTCCTGGCCCGCGGGCGAGAGGTCGGGCAGACGGCCGGCGCTCTCCTTCACACCGAGGTAGGTGCCGATGACCGGATTCAGGGCGATGAGTCGGTCGACGTACGCGTCGGCGACCTGACGGGGCAGCTGGCTGTTGGTCTGAGACATGCGGACCATCCTCGTACGAGGGGCCGCCGCGCGTCACCGGGATTGAGCCGACGGCGTAGGCGGCAGCAGCGGCCCGCAGTCCCACTGCTGGAAGATCAACCGGGTCTCCACCCGGGCCACTTCGCGGCGGGCCGTGAACTCGTCCAGCACCAGCCGCTGCAGGTCCGCCATGTCCGCGACGGCGACGTGCACCAGGTAGTCGTCGGGCCCGGTCAGATGGAAGACGGTCCGCGACTCCGGCAGCGCCCGGATCCGGTCCACGAACGGCCCCACCAGCTCCCGCCGGTGCGGCCGGACCTGCACCGACAGCAGCGCCTCCAGACCCCGGCCGAGCTTGGCCGGATCGAGCCGCAGCTGATGTCCGAGGATCACCCCCGCCCGGCGCAACCGGGTCACCCGGTCCAGGCAGGTCGACGGCGCGACCCCGACCTGCGCGGCGAGGTCGCGGTAGGTGGTCCGGGCGTCGTTCTGCAGCAGCCGCAGCAGATGCAGGTCCACCGGATCTAGTGCGACGGATTCGGTCATATGCCGAACGTAACACGGGTTCCGGGCCCCGAGGCCCGGCCGGTGTTCACCCTTGCGCCCATGGACTCTGCGCGCACGGACACCTCGCACGACGACGCACGCACCGCACCCGGAGCTCCGGCCACCGCACCGAGAGCACTGGCCACCGAGGCCGTCCACGCCGGCCGCGACGACCTCGCCCGGCAGGGACTGCACGCCCCGCCCATCGATCTGTCGACCACCTACCCCTCCTACGACAGCCGGGGCGAGGCCGCCCGCATCGACGCCTTCGCCGCCACCGGCGCCGAACCCGCGGGACCGCCGGTCTACGGCCGGCTCGGCAACCCGACCGTCGCCCGCTTCGAGACCGCCCTGGCCCGGCTGGAGGGCACCGAGGCGGCGGTCGCGTTCGCCAGCGGCATGGCCGCGCTGACCGCCGTCCTGCTGGTCCGGGCCTCCCTGGGGCTGCGGCACGTGGTGGCCGTCCGTCCGCTGTACGGCTGCAGCGACCACCTGCTCACCGCGGGACTGCTCGGCTCCGAGGTCACCTGGACCGACCCGGCGGGGATCGCGGACGCGCTGCGCCCGGACACCGGACTGGTGATGGTCGAGTCGCCGGCCAACCCGACGCTCGCCGAGGTCGACCTGCGGGCCGTCGCCCACGCCTGCGGCTCGGTCCCGCTGCTCGCGGACAACACCTTCGCCACGCCCGTGCTGCAGCGGCCCGCCGAACAGGGCGCGCGGCTGGTGCTGCACAGCGCCACCAAGTACCTCGGCGGACACGGCGACGTGATGGCCGGTGTGGTGGCCTGCGACGAGGAGTTCGCCGGACGGCTGCGGCAGGTACGGTTCGCCACCGGCGGCGTCCTGCACCCGCTCGCCGGCTACCTGCTGCTGCGCGGTCTCTCGACGCTGCCGGTCCGGGTGCGTGCCGCCTCCGCGAACGCCGCCGAGCTCGCCCGCCGCCTCGCCGCCGACCCGCGCGTCGCCCGCGTCCACTACCCGCGCATCGGCGGCGCGATGATCGCCTTCGAGGTCGCCGGCGACCCGCACGAGGTGATCGCGGGCGTCCGCCTGATCACCCCGGCGGTCAGCCTGGGCAGCGTCGACACCCTCATCCAGCATCCGGCGTCCATCAGCCACCGCATCGTCGACGCGGACGACCGGCGCGGCGCCGGGGTGAGCGACCGGCTGCTGCGGCTGTCGGTCGGCCTGGAGGACGTCGAGGACCTGTGGGCCGACCTGGACCGGGCGCTGGGGGACCGGGCACCGGGGGAGCGGGCGTTGGGGGAGCGGACACCCGCCTCGGAGACGGGCGCGCTGCGCGAAGCATCCGTCACGGGGTGAGCTTCCACGACAGGGCGTCCACGACAGGGCGTCCACGACAGGGCGTCCACGACAGGGCGTCCACGGCGGGGCGTCCGTGACGGGATGAGCCTCTGGCACGGGGGCGTCGGTGACGGAGTGAGCGTCCGGCACGGGTGAGCGTCCGTGACGTGGGCTTCCGAGCCGGGGGTGCCTGTGACGGGTGCGCCCCTGACGGGTGCGCCCGTGGAGGGGACCCGTGAAGGGTGGCCCGTGAAGGGGTGAGCGTCCGTCAGGACGCGAACGGCCCGGCGTCTTCGCGCCGGGCCGTTCGCCGTGGTGCGGTGCCGTGCCTCAGTCGCGCGCCCCGCGCCCGCCGGACCGGCCCTCCGCCACCTCGTGCGGCAGGGCCGAGCCGATCACGGCCGTGTCCAGGCGGGCCGTGATGACCAGCGTGCCCTCCTCGATCTGGTAGTCGAGGGGCAGACCGAGGCCGCGCATGGCGGCGACCATGCCGGTGTTGGACGCCTGCGTCACCGCGTACACGCTTTCGCAGCCCGCCTCGGTCGCCATCGCCACCAGGCGGCCCAGCAGTTCACCGCCGATGCCGCGCCGCTGCCAGCTGTCCTCGACCAGCAGCGCGACCTCCGTCTCGTCGCCGTCCCACAGCAGATGGCCGAGGCCGACGACCCGGCCGGACGCCGTCTGCACGGCGAGCGTGCGGCCGTAACGCGGGCTCAGCAGGTGGCTGAGGTAACGGTCCGCGTCACCGACCGGCCCGTGGTACCGCATGCCGAGCGTCCGCGCCGAGCAACGCTCGTGCATCGCCTTCGCGGCATCGATGTCACGGACGTCGGCCCGGCGCACGGTGATCTCGTTGCCCTCGGGCAGCGTCAGCACGTCCTTACCGCGCGGCACGCGCGGTCCCAGCCGGGCGTCCAGCTCCACCAGCGCCCGCGCCCGGGCGAACTCGGTCGGGGTGAAAGGCAGATACGGCCGTTCCACGGTGATCACTCCGCCCTCCGGGGCCCGCAGCCGCATCACGGTGTCCTCCAGCACCCCCTCCACGGGAACCCCCTGCGGCGCCCGGCCCCCGCCGAACGGCGAGGCGGGCAGCTGGCGGATGGTGCACCGGCCCAGCAACTGCCTTAGCGCCAGCGGCAGTTCCGCCGCGTCCAGCGCGGTACGGGCGGCCAGGCCCAGCACCCGGGTCGGCGCGTCCACCAGATCGTGGGCGTCGGCCCGCTCGATCCAGGTGTCGGTGCCGCCGGCCAGCGACACCACGCGGGTGAGCCCGGACGCCGCCAGCTCGCTGGGAGCCCGCAGCAGGAACTCGTCCACCGTGCCGTCGGCCAGCGGGTGCGTCTGCAGGCTCAGGATGTCCACCCGCTCCCCGGCCAGCGCGGTGCACAGCGCGGCCAGCGAGCCCGGTTCGTCCCTGACCGTCGTCCGCATCCGCCACAGCGTGCTCTGCACGGGCGCGGTCCGCGTCGTCGTGGCGGACGGGCCGGACTGTTCGCCCAGCCCCGTCTGCCCGCTCTGCCCGGTCTGCCGCCCTGTCGGCAGCGGCCGGGCCCCGGTATCACTCGTCGGCGGTGCGTGGCCGTGGCGGCGTGCCCACCATGTGTGGAACCCCGCCGTCGCGGCCAGCGCGATCGCCGAGATCACCAGCAGGGCCGGTCCGTCCGGCCCGTGTCCGACCAGGTTCGCCACGGCGTCCGCCACCGCGACCGCCGTGAAGAGGGCGGCCAGCTCCACCACGTCCCGCCGCCAGTGGTGCACGGGACGTCCGTGCTTCGCACGGGTCACATTCGACATTTCTCGACTCATGCACTCACTGTGAAGGAACGGTGTTGCGTGATCGCGAACGCTTTGTGACTGATCGGTAAAGCGTACTTATGCCCTTTTTGTTGATTCTTTTACGGTTCTCTCGCCGTGCGGACGACAGGGCAGGTCAGGCGGCCTCCCCTGCGGTCAGCGCGCTGTGCAGCCGCCGGGCCTGCGCCACCAGCCGGGACGAGCCGGACCGCCGCGCCGTCCGCTCCAGGTGCGGCAGCTGCCCCCGCGCCCCGGAACGCTCGGCGCACTCCGCCGCGACGCCCAGCAGATCCGCGAGCCCGCGGGGCGCCGTCCCCGCCCCGTCGGCCGCCTGGCCGGCGAGCAGCGCCGGCAGGGTGTGCCGCAGCACCTCCCACACCGTGGCGTGCGCCCCCGTGGCGGCGGCGGTGCGCGCCGCGTCCGTCAGCCGCAGCGGCTTCACCGCGCCGAGCCCCGCCAACTCCCCGAGGTCCGCGCCCAGCCGGGCCGCGTCGAGCTGCCCGCGCGCCGCCAGCGTCAGCAGCGCGTCCACGGCCGCGAGCCGGTCCTCCGGATGCCGCGCGCCGAGCCCGTACGCCAGGCACAGGTGCACCGACTCGCCCGCCTCGCCGCCGGACTCGGCGAGCCGGGGCAGGACGGCGGCGACGCCCCGGACGTCGTTCACGGCCGCGCCGGACAGCTCCCGCAGCATCCGCAGCGCCACCAGTTCGCGTCGCTCGGGGAGCAGGGCCAGCCAGTGCGGGCGTATGGAGTCGTTCCAGGCGTGGCAGTACCAGGGGTCGGCGACGGCGTCGGTCGGCCGGCCGAGGGCGCGGAACTCCGCGGGGAAGTCCTCCCGCAGTTCCGGCAACTCGCCGGCGTCGACCAGGACGCGTGGTCCGGCGACGCGCCTGCGGGTCTCCGGCAGGGCGGATCCGTCCGACCTCAGCCACCGGGCGAGCCGCGTGCCCTCCGCCGTGCCGAGAGCCGCCGCGCGCCCGGCCGCCGCCGCGGCCGCCGCCCGGTCCGACCGCCGGACCCGCAGCAGCGCCTGCGCGAAGTCCGCCGCCGCAGGCCGCGCGCCCGTGCGCCGGTAGGCGTCGAGCCGGTCCACGAGCTCGTCCGGCTCCAGCAGGCCCGTGCTCCACGTCGGCGTCGACAGCAGGAACGGCAGCGGCTCGGTGCGGATCCGGTACGCCAGCTCCCACAGCCGTGCGTCGAAGGCCCGGCACAGGGCGCTGTGGGTGCAGCCGTCGGTCATGGTCCCCTGCTGGACCGCCGCGAGGAGGGTGCTGGTGTCCACGCGCCCCAACAGGGTCGCCAGCAGCAGGTCGACGGCTTGCTCGGTGTCGAGGAGGCTGCGCCTGCGGGCGAAATGGGTGTCCGGGCGGACACCCTCCAGATGCCACCAGCGGTGGACGGCCACCGGGGCGAGCGCCTCCAGGAGGTCGTCGCGGCGGTCGTGGGCGTGCCGCACCAGGCCGTCCAGCGCACGCTCGAACACCGCGACGTCCGTGCCCGCCGCCAGCAGCGCGCTCACCTCCTCGGCGAGCTCCGCCGCCGACCGCGGTGCCGGTTCGAGGCGGAGCGGCTCCGGCGCCGGAGGCAGCACCTCCTCGTGGACCACCGGACCGGGGGCCGCCGGTTCGATGCCGAGCGCCCGGGCGGCCCGGACACGGAGCGTGGGAATCAACTGTTCGGCAGCAACAGCCAGTTGTTTCCGTACGTCCGCGGAATCCGCCTTCCGCAGATGACGTTCGACCAGTTTCAGCGCCCGCTCCTGCACCTCGGGGTCAGGGTGCCCGAAGGCCTCGGCGGCGGCCGGCAGCAGCTCCGCGGCGGCGGCCGGGTCCTTGGCGAGGACCTTGCCGAGCAGCACGAGCTGCGCCCGCACGAGCTTCTTCTCGGTGCGGAACAGCACCGCCACCGACATCTCCACGAGCAGGCGTCGCGTCAGCTCGCCCGCGAGCGCGCAGGACGCCAGCACCGACTGGGCGTGCGCGGCCACCGGCGAGACGGCGTCCGAGGCGAGCGCCAGCCAGTCGGCCGTCCGCTCCCGCTGCTCCTCGTCCGTGAGCTCCAGAGCTTTCAACAGCTTCAGGAACGCCCGGTGATCGGCGGCCGGTCCGCCCCTCAGCAGCCGGGCCACACAGGCTTCGACCACCACCTTCCGGTCGAGGTCGCCGGAGGCGGTGAGCTCGTTCAGCGCCTGGAACCAGGTGTGCGGGCCCTCACCGGGCAGCCACTCGAGCAGACCGCCGATGTCCGCGGTCTCGAACATCGCGGCCACCAGCTCGGGAAGATGCGGATCCTCACGAAGCCGGCCGACGACCGTCCCATGGCTCTTCCAGGTGCCCGAGATGTGCACCATCCAGCCCCGCACATAGGCATCGGTCGTCGGCACCGGACAGCCCGAGAGCCGCACCAGGCCCGCCGTCAGCTCGTACGGCACCATCGCGGAGTCCGCGCGTTGCGCGAGCCGGTGCGCCAGATCCGCGAGCCAGGCCGGGTCGCGGTCGCCGACGATGCGCAGCAGCAGCGCGGGCGCCGCCTGTGACCAGCGCATGTCCGCGCCGGCCATCCAGTCGGCCACGGCCGCCGCGCCGGTCTGGCACGCCGCCCCGGCCGCCTGCAGCGCCGGATGGGCGCGGCGGGAAGCCCTGCTCCACGGCTCCTTTCTCAGCTCCTTGCGCAGCGCCTTCAACTCGGGGAAGACGGCGCGCCGCTCGGCAGCCGTCATCTCGTCGAGCAGGTCCACCACCTCCGGGGTCCGGCCCGCCCGTACCGCCTCCAGCAGCGCACTCATCGCACACCTCCGCCGACCCGCGCCGTGTCCCGCTCTGTCGCGGCGCCCCGCCGCACCATCCGCACCGCCAGCGCGTGCTTGCACGGCCCGCGCCCGCCCCGGTACCTCGCCCACCACAGGCAGGTGCAGCTGAGCACCCCCGCCTCGTCGCGCACCCGGTGCACGTGCCCGTCCTCCGCCGTGACCGTGGCGAGGGCGCCGTCGACGGTGACCGCTCCGGCGGCCACCAGCGCCCGGGCCGCGCGCAGTCTGGGGTTGTGGCGCTCCACCCGCTCGGCCTCGTAGGGCAGTTCGCGGTGGAAGTACGCCGCCTCCGCCGTGTCGTACCCGACGCGGCCCGACGTGCCCAGGCGGACCAGGGCGGCCCGGACCCGCTCGGGTGTGAGGCCGGACGCGGCGGCGAGGCCGGTGACGTCGACGCGGGGCTCCCACGCCAGGAGCACCGAGACCAGCTCCGCGTCCTCGGCGGCCTCCTCGCCGGCGAGCGCGTCCAGGACACCGCCCTCACCGGAGAACCCGCGCGAGGCGTCCGGCGACAGCGTGAGCGTGAGCCGCATGCCGGGCAGCACGGCCTCCCACGCACTGGCGGTCGCGGCGGCGCCGGCGACCGCCGGGCCGTACACCCTCAGTGCGGTGGCGTGGCGCAGCACGCGCTGGAGCGCCACCAGCCGCTCCGGACCGGGCAGGCACACCGCGCCCGGCACCGCCCGCGTGGTCGGCCGCAGCCCGCGGCCCGCGGGCACCACCCAGCGCGGGCCGGCCGACGCGCCCCGTCCTCCCCCGCGGGGCAGGGCGCGCAGGAAGCGGACGGCCTCCGCGGCCGGCAGCTCGGCCCGCAGCTCGAAGCCGGCGGCGATCACCTGGGCCTCCGCGAATCCGCGCAGCCAGCGGTCGGGCAGCGGCACCTTCTTCTCCACGACCGGACCGTCCAGGGTGGTCACGGCCAGCTCGTCCGGCCCGACCCGCAGATGCAGCGGATCGTCCGTGCCGATCCGGGAGAGCGCCTCGCGCAGGGGGTTGTTGACGTCCACGTTCGTCGTGCCGTGCCCCACCTCGCCGCCGTCGAGGCCGGCCTCCAGGACGTCCAGGCGGGCGTAGACCCCGCCGCATCCCGAGAAGGACTCGAACCGCAGCCGGTCGCCGTTGCCGGTCACCACCGGGTCGAGCGAGGCCCGCAGCTGCGGCTGGTAGTACCGGGCGGCCGCCACGTCCGCCACCGCCAGCAGCCCCGCGGAGGCCATCTGAGGGGAGGTCAGGAAACCGGCGAAGAACCGCGGATGGTCCGTGACGCCGGCCGGCGTCGCACCCCGTGAGGTCTCAAGTCCCAGCCGTCGCCCACCCGGCGCCGACTCCAGCACGGAGGATCGGCGATAGGCCACGGCCTGCAAAGATCGCGTCATGGAAAGACCGTAGAGGCGACCACTGACAATCGGTCCGACCTGCTAGGACGCCCGGCCGGAGGGTGCGTTGCGGGATATGCGGCAGGGCCGCGCACCGGGGGATGACGCCGGTGCGCGGCCTGCCGCAGAGCGTACGGGAGTCACTACGCGATCACTGACCGACCAGGCCCGGCCGCAGCACCTTCGTGAACAGCACGGTGCCGTCCTGCTCGCGCAGCCGCACCGTCATCTCCCCGCTGTCGCCGTCGATGTCGACCTCGCCGAAGAACTGGTAGCCGCCGGCCGGGGAGACGTTCGCCGCGGTCGGCGCCTTCACGAACACCCGCTCCGGGCCGAACGTGCCGTCCAGCGCGTTGGCGGGGAAGGCGCCCGCGTTCAGCGGACCGGAGACGAACTCCCAGAACGGCTCGAAGTCGGTGAACGCCGCCCGGGACGGCTGGTAGTGCTGGGCGGAGGTGTAATGCACGTCCGCCGTCAGCCACACCGTGCCGGTGATCCGCTGGTGCTTGATGTACCGGAGCAGCTCGGCGATCTGCAGCTCCCGCCCGAGCGGCGCGCCCGGGTCGCCCTGCGCGACGGCCTCGATGTTGGCCTTGCCCTCGGTGGTGTCCGGCACGACCAGGCCGAGCGGCATGTCGGCGGCGATCACCTTCCACACCGCGCGCGAGCGCGACAGCTCCCGCTTGAGCCACGCGAGCTGTTCGGCGCCCAGGATGCCCTGCGGGTCCACGGTCTGGTCGTCGGGGGAGTTGGCGTTGCGGTACGTCCGCATGTCCAGCACGAACACGTCCAGCAGCGGCCCCTGCCGCAGCACCCGGTACACGCGTCCCTCCCGGGCGCCCGGCCGCAGCGTGGACAGCGGGAAGTACTCGCTGAACGCGCGACGCGCCCGGGCCGCGAGCACGTCCACGCTCTTCTCCGTGTACCGGGTGTCGGTGGTCGCGATCACCTCGCCGGGGTACCAGTTGTTGCGGACCTCGTGGTCGTCCCACTGGATGATCGACGGGACCTGCGCGTTGAACCGCCTGAGGTTGTCGTCGAGCAGGTTGTAGCGGAAGTTGCCGCGGAACTCCGCCAGGGTCTCGGCGACCTTGGACTTCTCCTCGGTGGTGACGTTCCGCCAGGTGCTGCCGTCGGGCAGGGTGGCCGTCGCCGCGATGGGGCCGTCGGAGTAGACGTTGTCGCCGCTGCAGATGAAGAAGTCGGGGTCGAGCGCGGCCATCGCCCGGTAGATCGTGTAGCCGCCGAAGTCGGGGTTGATGCCCCAGCCCTGCCCGGCGAGGTCGCCCGACCACAGGAAGCGCACGCCGTCCCGGCGGTGTGCCGGCACCGTGCGGAAGGTGCCGGTCACCGGCTCGCCGGTGCGGCGCGGGTCGTCCGGGTCCGCCAGCAGCACGCGGTAGTGGATCTGCTCGCCGGACGGCAGCCCGTGCAGCCGGGTCGTGCCGGTGAAGTCCGTGCCCTCGCCGAGCAGCGGGCCCTGCCACCGGCGCGGGTTGCGGAACGACTCGGTCGCGGAGGTCTCGACGATCATGCGGGCGGGGCGGTCGGAGCGCACCCACACCAGCCCCGAGTCGGAGGTCACGTCGCCCGCCTGCACGCCCCAGCCCGCCCTGGGACGGCCGGACAGGGCGAACGCCGGGGCCGCGCCGAGGGCGGTGGGCAGGGTCAGGGCCGCCGAAGCGGCGAGGGAGCCGCGCAGGACGCTGCGGCGGCCGGGGAACGGACGGTGTGACATGGATGCGCCTCCAGGGACGAGATCCGGCCAGTGTGCGATGCCACAACTACTGGGGCGCCGCGGCGCACACGGAAACCGCGGATGAACAACCGGCCGCGGCGGCGAGGGAACCGGCCCCGGGCGCTCGATCGCGCCGGTCCGCGGGTCCGCTCGCCCGCCCCGTTCCCGCACCGGTCGACTCGCGGTCACCCGCCAGCCGCCGCCCGGACCGTGTGCGGCATCGCGGCGGCCGGGGCCGCGGCGGCGGGCCCGGTCATGGCCGGCACGGCGTGGCCGCGCCGGCCCGACGCCACCGAGACCGGCGCGCTGCTGTGGCAGGCCGCGGTCGTCACCGTCGTCGGGTTCGGGTGCCGGTACATGGGCGTGCGGCGCCTCGGCGCCGAGCGCGCCACGCTGTTCTCCGGGCTGATTCCGGTCGCCGCCGCCTGCACCGGACCGCTGGTCGCGACGGGCTCCTACGGTGCCGTCCGGGCTGCGGGCAGCGCCCTGGCCGGCGCCGGAGTCGCTGGCGGGTCCGGCGCGCTGACCAGGCGGCGGCGGGGCTCAGCGGCTGCCGTCGAGGATGACGCGGGCGACCAGCGCCGGATCGTCGTTCATCGGGCAGTGCCCGCAGCCCGGCAGCCGCACCAGCCGGGCCCGGGGGATGATCTGCTTCGCGCGCACCCCCTGACGGCGCGGCAGCAGCAGGTCCCGGGTGCCCCACGCGACGGTGACCGGGAGTCCCGGCACGTCGTCGGCGAACCGGACGGCGGTGCCCGCCAGGAGGGTGGCGTCGAATCCGGTGGCCCCCGCCAGCGCGAGCGTTTCGGCGACCACGGCCTCGGCCGACCGCCGGGCCGGACGGGCGTAGATGGTGCTGGTGAGCATCGTCCGGCCGGCCGCCGAGCGGGACAGACGCTCGACCAGCGGCAGCGGCAGCCGCTGCGAGATCCGCCGCATCGCGAGCAGCACCGTGAAGGCGTACCGCCGCTCGGCCTCCGACCAGAACCCGGCCGGGGACAGGGCGGTGACGGACCGTACGAGCCGCTCCCGGCCCAGTTCCAGCGCGAGCAGACCGCCGAGCGAGTTGCCCGCCGCGTGCGGCCGGTCCAGTTCCAGTGCCTCGCAGAACGCGGCGAACACGGCCGTCGTCGTGGGCAGGTCGTAGGCGAGCCCGTCCGGCAGGCCCGGCGACGCGCCGAAGCCGGGCAGGTCGACGGCGATCACGTCCCGCTCGGCCGCGAGGATGTCCACCACCGGGTCCCAGGCCTGCCGGTGGTGGCCGATGCCGTGCAGCAGGAGCAGCGGTTCGCCGCTGCCCACGCGCGCGTAGGAGACGGTGACGGGCTGCGGGCCGCGCGGGGAGGGGACCTTCAAGGAGACGGTGGCGGACATGGGGCTGCTCCTCGTGTGGGACTCGCTGTCTGGGCCGTGCTGTCTGAGCCGTGCTGTTGGGCCGTGCTGTCCGGGCCATGCCGTCCGGGGCGTACTGCCCGGGTCGTGTCGGCGGACGTCGTGAGACAGCTTGTCAGCAATTGCTACCGACAGGTAGCCCCCGAGTGGTGATGGCCGGGTGATGGTCCGTCTGCTCCGTGGTCATTCTGCTCACGCCCCGCGATTTCTTCTGGACACGACCGGATGTGTCGCATGGGATGGGACGGTGACGACCGACACCGACACCGACACCGAAGTCTTCGAAGAGCACCGCCCCGTCCTGCTGGGGGTCGCCTACCGCATGCTCGGACGGGTGACCGACGCGGAGGACGTGGTCCAGGAGGCCTGGCTGCGCTGGTCCCGCGCCGACCGGGGCGAGGTGCGCGAGCCCCGCGGCTACCTGGTGCGCGTCACCACCCGCCTCGCCATCGACCGGCTGCGCCAGGTCAAGGCGCGGGGCGAGACGTACGTCGGACCGTGGCTGCCGGAGCCGTACGTCACCGACTTCGGGGACACCGTCCCCGACGCCGCCGAGCGGGCCGTGCTCGCCGACTCCGTCTCGCTGGCCCTCCTGGTCGTCCTGGAGTCCCTGTCGCCGCTGGAGCGTGCGGTGTTCGTCCTCAGGGAGGCCTTCGCCTACCCCTACGCGGAGATCGCGGCCATGCTCGACCGCGGCGAGTCGGCGGTGCGCCAGCTCGCCGGACGGGCCCGCAAGCACGTCGACGAGCGGCGGCCGCGCTACGAGGTCGACGACGCCCAGCGCCGCGAGCTCACCGAACGCTTCCTCGCCGCCGCGGCCGAGGGCGACCTGGCGGGACTCATGTCGCTGCTCGCGCCGGACGTGCGGCTCGTCGGCGACAGCGGCGGCAAGTCCAAGGCGCCGCTGCGTGTGCTGGAGACGGCCGACCATGTGGGCCGCTTCCTCGTCGGCGCGGCGCGCAAGGGCGTCCCCGACCTGTCCTACCGCTTCCTGGAGGTCAACGGCGGCCCCGCCGTCCTGCTGCTGTCCGCGGGCAAGCCCGACAGCGTCTTCCAGATCGACGTCCTCGAAGGACGCGTCCAGGCGGTGTACATCATCCGCAACCCCGACAAGCTGCGGGCGCTGGACGCCGTCGGGCAGTAGCCGGAGCGACATCACGCCGAGAGCCCCCGTTCCCCGACTGGGGCTCTCGGCGTCACCCGTGCGACGCAGGATTGGTCTTGACCAAGGGTGGGGGCCGTCCTATGGTCGCAGACAAGTGCAACAACCTTTAATAAACAAGGGCGCTTAAACGCCGCGGGGGGCCACGGCGGATGCGGAGGACAGGGTGGGGACCACGCAGCTGGAAACGGTGCCGGAACCGAAGTACTGGCACCTGAAGACCGTGCTGACCGAGGCACTGGACTCCGAGTTCTCCGTGGGGGAGATCCTGCCCAACGAGCGCGACCTGGCCGCCCGCTTCGGCGTCGCCCGCGCAACCCTCCGGCAAGCCCTCGAACAGCTCGAACTGGAAGGCCGGCTGCAGCGCCGCCGCGGCGTCGGGACGACCGTCGCGCCGCCGCGCGTGGGCGTGGCCGTCGGCACCGGGCAGCACGCCTGGCCCGGCGCCCCCGGCGACGTCTGGCAGGCCGTCGACTGCGTCCTGGCGGTCCCGCCCGCGGCAGTCGCCGCCGCGCTCGGCACCGCGCCCGACGAGCCCGTGCACACGGTGCGCCGTACGCGCGTCTCGCACGGGCAGTCCGTCGCGGCGGAACTGCTCCACATCCCGGCCGCGTCAGTGCCCGACCTGTCCGCCATAGACGCCCCGTCCGGGCCCGCGCGCGTGCGGGCCGTGCTGCGCGAGCTGCACCGGCTGGAGCTGGAGGGCCGCGACAGCTCGGTGGAGCTCGGCTCCGCCCGCGCGGAGGACGCCAAGGAACTGGACCGGCTGCCGGGGGCGCCCGTCCTCGTCGTCACCACCCGGTACCTCTCCGGCGGCCGCAGCGCGGCGCTGTCCGTCGCCACCTACCGCGCGGACACCTGCCGGCTGACCTTCGGCGACTCGGGCGGTGTGGAGATCCACCAGAGCCCGGAGCGAGAGGCCTCCTGAACACCCCTCAGCCGCGTCGCACCCCACGACCGCCGAGGGGCGCGACGCGGTTCAGCGCCGGGCGGTGACCGTGCCCTCGACCGCGAACAGTTCCTCCTCCACGTGGTCCAGGGCGAGCCGCAGCGCGCCCATCGCCACCGCCGCCTCACCCAGCAGGGACAGGGCGACCTTCGGCGGGCGCAGGCAGTAGCGCGCCAACTCGCCGCGCAGCGGCTCCAGTACGCCGTCCAGGCCGGCCGCCCAGCCGCCGACCACCACGAGTTCGGGGTCGAGGGCCAGCACGAGCGCGGCCACGTCGTGCACGAGCCGCTGGATGAACCGGTCGACGGCCGCGCGGGCCCGCCGGTCGCCCTCGCGGGCCCGCGCGAACACCCCGGCGACCGCCTGCTCGTCCAGCGGGTGCAGCGGCTCGTCCGTCGTGGACAGCAGCGCCTCCGGGGTCGCCTCCCGCCCGAGCAGGTGCAGCGCGCCGATCTCCCCGGCCGCGCCGCCGTACCCGCGGTGCAGCCGGCCGCCGATCAGCGAACCCGCCCCCGGGCTCAGCCCCGCCAGCACGAACACCACGTCGTCGGACTCGGTGGCGGCGCCCTTCCAGTGCTCGGCGACGGCCGCCGCGTTCGCGTCGTTCTCCACCAGCACCGGGCACTTGAAGGAACGGCTCAGCCGCTCGCCCAGCTTCAGTCCCGTCCACCCGGGCAGCGCCGTGCCCAGCCGTACGATGCCGCCGGCCTCGACGATCCCGGGTGTCGCGACGCCCACCGCCCGCAGCGAATCGCGCGGCACCCCGGCCCGGCGCAGCAGCTCGGCGACCGCGGTGCGCAGCCGTTCCAGGCGCTCGTCGGCCGGCGCGGTCTCCTCGACGTCCTTCGCCTGCGCCCCGATCACCCGGCCGTGCAGGTCGGCCAGCAGCGCGGCCACCCGGTGCGGACCGATCTCCAGCCCCAGCAGATGACCCGCCTCGGCCCGGAACCGGTACCTGCGCGCCGGCCGCCCCTGACGCCGGGCCACGCCCTCGTCGGCGGCCTTCTCGACGACGTACCCCGCCTCCACGAGCCCCTCTACGACGCCCTCGACGGTGGGCCGGGACAGTCCGGTCACCCGGGTGATCTCCGTCAGCGTCGCGCAGTCCGCGGCACGCAGCGCGTGCAGCACCACCGCGGAGTTGATCCTCCGCAGCAGCGAGGGATCCCCGCCGGTCAGCCGCCCCAACGTCCGTCCTCCCAGCTCGTGCGCGTGTTGGGCGGATGGTACTCGGCAGGCCGGGCCCCGGCGAGCCGCGCCCCCGCAGGGGACGGCAATCCGAGCGCCGGGCCCGCCCGCACCGGCCGGATCAGCCCGGCGCCACGAACCCCGACTCGTACGCGACGATGACGGCCTGCGTGCGGTCCCGCGCCCCCAGCTTCGCCAGCACGGCGCTCACATGCGACTTCACCGTCTCCGTCCCGACGACCAGCCTGGCCGCGATCTCCGCGTTCGACAGGCCGCGGGTCATCAGCCGCAGCACCTCGGCCTCCCGTTCGGTCAGCCCTGCCCGGTTTAGCACGGCCCGGGCCGCCCGGTTCCCGCCTGCGTCGCCGTGGTCCGCGGCCAGCCGCCGCACCGACGCCGGGAACAGCAGCGACTCGCCCTCGGCGACCAGCCGCACCGCGTGCACGATCTCGGCCGGCCGGGCCCGCTTCAGCAGGAAACCGTCGGCGCCGGCCCGCAGCGCCTCGTAGACGTACTCGTCGTTCTCGAACGTCGTCACCACGAGGATCTTCGGCGGCGCGTCCACGGTCCGCAGCACCGCGCGGGTGGCCTCGATGCCGTCCAGGAGCGGCATCCGCACATCCATGGCGACCACGTCCGGGCGCAGCCGCCGCACCAGCGGGATCACCGCCGCCCCGTCGGCGGCCTCCCCGACCACCTCGATGTCCGGCTGCGCCTCCAGCACGGCCCGCAGACCGGCCCGTACCAGCGGTTCGTCGTCGACGAGGAGAACGGTGACCGGCATCCGGCCAGCGTAGATCAGTCCAGCGGCAGCTCCACGCGCAC
Source organism: Streptomyces sp. NPDC031340 (assembly GCF_055569945.1). NCBI lineage: Bacteria > Bacillati > Actinomycetota > Actinomycetes > Kitasatosporales > Streptomycetaceae > Streptomyces > Streptomyces sp. NPDC031340. The sequence goes on along the minus strand of NZ_JBVIIE010000024.1, from coordinate 28,579 downwards.
CTGCCAGTCGCCCTCGTCGGGGCCGGTCCACGCCCGGCCGCCGAGCAGGGCCGCGCGCTCGCGTATGCCGCGCAGCCCGCTGCCGCGGCCGGGTCCCGGCACGTCGGCGGTCAGCGCGTTGCGGACCTCCAGTGCGAGCAGGCCGTCGGTGACGTCGACACGCACCAGCACGGGGACGGCGCCCGCGTGCCGCAGCACATTGGTGAGCGCCTCCTGCAGGATGCGGTAGCCCTCGCGGGAGAGCGGTCCGGGAACCCTCTCCAGCGGACCCGACAGCTCCGCGTCGACCTTCGCGCCCGAGGCACGGGCCGACTCCAGCAGGCGGTCGGCCTCCGCGAGCGTCGGCCGGGCGCTCACCGGCCGTTCGGACTCGCGCAGGACGCCGAGCACGCGTTCCAGGTCCTCCAGGGCGGCCCGGCCCGTCTCCTCGACGGCCGCCAGGGCCCGGCCGGTGAACGCCGGGTCGCCGGACGCGCGCGCGGCACCCGCCTGGACGACGCAGACCGTCAGGGCGTGACCGATGGAGTCGTGCAACTCGCGGGCGATACGCGTGCGTTCCAGCAGTCGCTCGGTGCGCTCCTCCAGGGCCGCGAGCCGTTCGGCGGGGGAGGGGCCCAGCAGACGGCGCGCGACGGCGGTGACCAGGCTTCCGGAGCCGGCCACGATCGCGGCCAGCAGGACCAGCGGCAGCGGCGCCAGCAGCGCGTACCACCAGTGGTGGCCCGGTACGTGCAGGAACGTGGCCTCGTCCGGCCCGCCTCCGCGCGCCGTGCGCACCAGGTCGACGGCGAGCATCGGCAGTTGGACGGTGAGGAAGGCGACGGGGCAGCCCACCAGCAGCCGGGTCTCCAGCCACAGCACGGTCCGCCCGCGGTCCGCCCACGTTGCGGACGGCGCGATGACGATGTCCGCCTGCCCGCCGTCGTGCCGCTGACCGAGCAGCAACAGCCTGGCCTGCAGGCCCTCCACGGTCCGCATCGCGGGGACGGCTCCCGCGCAGGCGAGCAGCGCGGCCGCGGTGAACCAGGCCCCCGGCCGGTCGAAGACGTACCACCACATGGCCGGCCACACGACGGCCATGAACAGATGCAGCCACCGTGTGTACGTCACCGCCCGGCCGAACGGGCGCAGCATGCGGTCCATCACGTCATCGTGGCAGCCCGCACCGACAACCGTCCTCCCCCGCCCGGGGGAGACGGACCCCACCGCAAGGGGAGGCGGGCGGTGCGCTCGGCCCGTCACGCTGCTGCCATGACCAGCATCGACGTGCGGAACCTCACCAAGAAGTACGGCGCCCGGAAAGCCGTGGACGACCTCACCTTCAGCGTCCGTCCCGGCCGGGTCACCGGCTTCCTCGGCCCCAATGGCGCCGGAAAGTCGACCACCATGCGGCTCGTGCTCGGCCTCGACCGGCCCACCTCCGGGACCGCGGCCATCGGCGGCCGCCCCTACCCGGCGCTGCGCGAACCGCTGCGGCACGTCGGCGCCCTCCTCGAGGCGCAGGCCGCGCACGGCTCCCGGACCGGCCGCGACCACCTGCGGGTACTGGCCGCGAGCAACCGCATCCCGCGCCGCCGGGTCGAGGAGGCACTGGAGGAGACCGGCCTCGCGCCGGTCGCGCGGCACCGGGTGCGGACGTACTCCCTGGGCATGCGCCAGCGGCTGGGCATCGCCGCCTCACTGCTCGGCGACCCCGGCGTCGTCATGCTCGACGAGCCGTCCAACGGGCTCGACCCCGAGGGCATCATCTGGATGCGCGAGCTGCTGCGCCGGCTCGCGGCGGAGGGACGCACGGTGCTGGTCTCCAGCCACCTGATGAACGAGACCGCGTCCTTCGCCGACCACCTCGTCGTCCTCGGGCGGGGCCGTCTGCTGGCCGACACCCCGGTCCGTGACCTCATCCGCGCACGCGTGCGGCCCCGGGTGCGGATCCGCACCACCGACGCCGCGGCGCTGAAGGACGTCCTCGCGCGCCACGGTCACGACGCCGTCGAGCACCACGACGGGCTCTGGACCGTGGACCACGCACGCGTGGAGGACATCGGGCGCCTGACGTCCGCCGCGGGTGTCCCGATCCTGGAACTCGCCGCCGAGGAGGCCACCCTGGAGGAGGCCTACCTCGATCTCACCGCGCGCGAAGCCGAGTTCACCACGCGACCGACCGCACACCCCCAGGAGGCCTGACCATGGAATTCACGCCCGTGCTCCGTTCGGAGTGGCTCAAGATCCGCACCCTGCGGTCGCTGGTCGGCACGCTGTGCGCGATCCCGCTCGCCACCGTGGCGTTCTCCGCTCTCGCGGGCGCCGACAGCGACGCGGCGGACACCGACGCGCTCTTCCCGGTGTTCTTCGGCGTCAGCTTCGGCCAGATCGCGGCGATCGCCTTCGGCGCGACGGCGGTGGCCGGCGAGTTCCGGGGCGGCGCCCTGCGCACGACCCTGGCCGCGGTGCCGCGGCGCGGCCGGTGGTTCGCGGCCAAGGCGGTGGCGATCGCCGCACCCGTGCTGGCCGTGGGGCTGGCGACGGGCGGGACGACCCTGACCGTCGGCAGGACGGTGCTCGGCACCCGGGCGGACGGGCTGACCTGGACCGAGGAGGCGCGTGGTGTCGTCGGCTGCGCGGTCTACCTGACGCTGATGGCCCTGCTCGCGGCCGGTCTCACCGCCCTGTTGCGCAGCGGCGTCGCCACGTTGAGCGTCCTGATCCCGTTCCTGCTCGTCGTCTCGTTCGTGGTCGGGGACGTCTCCGGCTCCGCGGCGGACGTCCTGCCGGACAAGGCGGGCCAGGTGGTGCTGCACGAGACGTGGGACGGTGCGCTGGGACCGTGGAGCGGACTGGCGGTGACCGCGCTGTGGGCGTCGGCCGCGCTGCTGACCGGAGGGTGGCGGCTGAACCGCCGGGATGCCTGACCCCGGGCCGTGCTTGACGGCGGCCGCGTGCGACGGTGGCCGCGTGTGACGGTGGCCGCGTGCGACGGCGGCCGCGTGCGACGGTGGCCGCGCTTGACGCCCCGCCAATTGTCAGTGGCGGCGGGTTTACTGGAGGCCATGGACATCGCGCGGTGCCTCGCCACGATCGACGTGCTGTGCGTCCGGGAGTTCCCCGCGGCGCACGGCAGGACCGACGTGGGCAGCGGGGGACCCGGCTACCTCGTGGCCGAGTTACTGACCAGCGACGGTTTCTGGGAGGACGACGGGACGCGGTGGGAGGAGACGCAGACCCAGTACGAAGCCGACAGGGACGGTCTGAGCGAGCGGCTGGCCGGGCGCTGGGGGCAGCCGCACGCCGTCAGCCTGGCGAGCACCTTCCTGCGGTCCCAGGACGGGCAGGACACGGCCGAACCCTGGGCCACGCTGAGCGCCCACGTGCCGGACATACACCTGTGGAAGATACCCGGCACGAGCCGCTGGCTCGCTCTCGGCGTGTCCCAGTGGGACAAGGAGCTGCCGTTCCAGCTGCTCGCGGTGGTCACGGAGACCGATCCACCGTGAGGACGCGAAGACGTGACGTCGTGACGATGTGACGACCGGTCAGGAGGCCTCCGCCGCCGCCCGCAGCCGTGCGAACTCCTGCGCCATCGTCTGCGCCGTCCAGTGCGCGTTCAGCCCGCTCGGATTCGGCAGCACCCACACGCGCGACTCCCCGATCACCCGCTCCTGCGGGCCCACCCGGGCCTTGCGGTCGTCGAAGGCCGCCCGGTACGCGGTGACGCCGACCACCGCCAGCCACCGGGGCTTGTGACGGGCCACCTTCAGCGCCAGCCGCCGCCCGCCCTCGCGGTACTCCTCCGCGTCCAGCTCGTCGGCCCGCGCGGTCGCCCGCTCCGCCACGTTCGTGATGCCGAGCCCGTACGACAGCAACTCCCGCTGCTCCGACGGCTTCAGCAGCCGGGGCGTGAACCCCGACAGGTGCAGCACCGGCCAGAAGCGGTTGCCGGGGCGGGCGAAGTGATGACCCGTGGCCGCCGACATCAGACCGGGGTTGATGCCGCAGAACAGCACCTTGAGGCCGTCCGCGACCACGTCCGGTATGACGCGGTCGCGGGCGGCCTCGAGCTGTGCCGGGGTGAACCGGGTCAGAGGATCGCTCCCGGCGTGTAGCCCGCGGCCTCCGGACGCTGCTTGACGATCTCCTCGACGCGGCCGACGACGACGGCGACCTGGCCGGCGGCGGCGCCGGTGAAGGACAGCTTGTCGGCCATCAGCGCGTCCAGCCGGGCGCGGTCCAGCGGGATGCGCTCGTCGGCGGCGAGTTTGTCGAGCAGTTCGTTGCGCTCGGCGCCCTGCTCCCGCATCGCCAGCGCGGAGGCGACGGCGTGCTCCTTGATGGCCTCGTGCGCGACCTCCCGGCCGACGCCCGCGCGCACCGCGCCCATCAGCACCTTGGTGGTGGCGAGGAACGGCAGGTAGCGGTCCAGCTCACGGGCCACGACGGCGGGGAAGGCGCCGAACTCGTCGAGCACCGTCAGGAACGTCTCCAGCAGGCCGTCGAGGGCGAAGAACGCGTCCGGCAGCGCGACCCGGCGCACCACCGAGCAGGACACGTCACCCTCGTTCCACTGGTCGCCGGCCAGCTCGCCGGTCATCGAGGCGTAGCCCCGCAGGATCACCATGAGGCCGTTGACGCGCTCGCAGGACCGGGTGTTCATCTTGTGCGGCATCGCCGAGGAGCCGACCTGGCCCGGCTTGAAGCCCTCGGTCACCAGCTCGTGCCCGGCCATCAGCCGGATCGTCTTCGCCAGCGACGACGGGGCCGCGGCCAGCTGCACCAGCGCGGTGACGACCTCGTAGTCCAGCGAGCGCGGGTAGACCTGGCCGACCGAGGTGAACGCCTGCGAGAAGCCCAGGTGGCCGGCGATCCGCTGCTCCAGCTCGGCGAGCTTCGCGACATCCCCGCCCAGCAGGTCCAGCATGTCCTGCGCCGTGCCGACCGGGCCCTTGATGCCGCGCAGCGGGTACCGGACCAGCAGCTCCTCCACCCGGCCGTGGGCCACCAGCAGCTCGTCGGCGGCGGTCGCGAAACGCTTGCCGAGGGTGGTGGCCTGCGCGGCGACGTTGTGCGAGCGCCCGGCCATGACCAGCTCGCCGTACTCGCCGGCCAGCTTGCCCAGGCGGGCCAGGACGGCCACCGTGCGGTCGCGCATCAGCTCCAGGGACAGCCGGATCTGGAGCTGCTCGACGTTCTCGGTGAGGTCGCGGGAGGTCATGCCCTTGTGTACGTGCTCGTGCCCGGCGAGGTCGTTGAACTCCTCGATGCGGGCCTTCACGTCGTGCCGCGTGACCTTCTCGCGCTCGGCGATGGAGGCCAGGTCGACGGTGTCCAGGACGCGCTCGTAGTCGGCGATCGCCGCGTCCGGCACCTCGATCCCGAGGTCCTTCTGGGCCCGCAGCACGGCGAGCCAGAGCTGCCGCTCCAGCTTCACCTTCTGCTCGGGGGACCAGAGCGTGGCGAGCTCGGCGGAGGCGTAGCGTCCGGCGAGGACGTTGGGGATGCGGGGCTTGGCGGGAGCGGAAGTCACGTGTCCAGATTCTACTGGCGATTCGTGCAGGCCAGCGCCACCGGGTTGTTCGGCGGAACCTACGAGACGCCCGTCACCCGCCCCCGTAGGGCGCCCCGCCTAGAGGAGCGGACCCTCGTACGGCAGCAGTTCGGGGCGCTTGGGCGCGCGGCCGTCGCCCGAGGAACGGCCGGTGAGGCGGCGGCCGATCCACGGCAGCAGATGACGACGGGCGAACCGGACGTCCGCGATCCGCCGCGCGCCCCAGCCCGGCGGCGGCGTGGCCGGGATCGGGGTGTGCCACTCGGGGTCCTCGGCCTCGTGGCCCAGCGTCTGCCACACCGCCTCCGCGACCCGGCGGTGCCCCTCGGCGGTCAGGTGCAGCCGGTCGACGTCCCACAGCCGGGGGTCGGCGAGCGAGGGCGCGGCGTACAGGTCGACGACCAGCGCGCCGTGCCGCGCCGCCAGCTCGTCGACGCAGACGAACAGCTCCTCCATGCGCGGCCGGAACCGCTCGAGGACCGGCCCCTGCCGCCCCGGGCTGCGCATCAGCACCAGCTGCTTGCAGGACGGGGCCAGCCGCTCCACGGCCTCGGTCAGCAGGCCCCGCACCCGCCCCATGTCGCACTTGGGGCGCAGGGTGTCGTTGAGCCCGCCGACCAGCGTGATCACGTCCGCCTGCATGGCCGCCGCCACCGGGACCTGCTCGTCGACGATCTGCCCGATGAGCTTGCCGCGCACCGCCAGGTTGGCGTACCGGAAGCCGGGTGCGCGGACGGCCATCCGGGCGGCCAGGAGGTCGGCCCAGCCCCGGTAGGAGCCGTCCGGGAGCAGGTCCGACATGCCCTCGGTGAAGGAATCGCCTACGGCGACCAGGCTGGAATAGGTGGGGTTCGTGTGCATGGCGACAGCGATGGTATCCCGGCTCCATACCCGCCGGTCGGTCGGTCCCGGCGGCCGCTCACGCCGGCTGCCCGAACAACTGCCGCAGCACGTCCTCCATGGTCACCAGGCCGGACAGCCGGCCGTCGGCGCCGATCACCGCGGCCAGGTGCGTGCGGCTGCCCCGCATCGCGGTGAGCACGTCGTCCAGCGGCGTGCTCTCCCGTACCCGTGCGATCGGCCGCATGTCGCCCACCTGGAACGACATCTCGCGCGGGGAGGCGTCGAGGGCGTCCTTCACGTGCAGGTAGCCGACGATCCGGCGGGAGTCGTCCACCACCGGGAAGCGCGAGAAGCCCGACTGCGCGGACAGCCGCTCCAGTTCCTCGGGCGTCACGCCCACGCGCGCGTAGACGACGCGTTCCAGTGGGAGCACGACGTCGCGCACCGGGCGGCTGCCCAGCTCCAGCGCGTCGTGCAGCCGCTCCCGGGCCCGCTCGTCGATCAGGCCCGCCTCGCCGGCGTCCTTGACGATCTGGGCCAGTTCGGAGTCCGAGAACGTCGCGGTGACCTCGTTCTTCGCCTCCACCCGCAACAGTTTCAGCAGGGCGTTGGCGAAGGCGTTCACCGTGAAGATCACCGGGCGCAGCGCCCGGGACAGCGCGACCAGGGGCGGGCCGAGCAGCAGCGCGCTGCGCACCGGCTCGGCGAGCGCGATGTTCTTCGGCACCATCTCGCCGAGCAGCATGTGCAGATACGTCGCCGCGGTCAGCGCGATGACGAAGGACACCGCGTGCCCGGCGCTCGCCGGCACGCCCGACGCGTGGAACACCGGCTCCAGCAGGTGCGCGATCGCCGGTTCCGCGACCACGCCCAGCACCAGCGTGCACAGGGTGATGCCGAGCTGGGCGGCGGCCAGCAGCGCCGACACGTGCTGCAGACCCCACAGCACGCTCCGGGCCCGCCGGTCGCCCTCCTCGGCGTACGGTTCGATCTGCGAGCGCCGCACCGAGATCAGCGCGAACTCGGCGCCGACGAAGAAGGCGTTGACGACCAGGGTCGCCAGGCCGATCAGCAGTTGTACGGCGGTCATCGCTGGTCCTCCTGCTCGCGCGCGTCGTCGAGCGGCGCGTGCAGCAGCACCCGCGCGGCCCGGTGCCCGGACGCGTCCACCACGTCCAGGTGCCACCCGGTGACCTCCACGCGGTCACCGACGGCCGGGATGCGGCCCAGCTCCGTCGCCACCAGACCGGCCAGCGTCTCGTACGGTCCGTCGGGCGCCTTCAGGCCGACCCGCGCCAGATGGTCCACGCGGGCCGAGCCGTCGGCCGAGTACACCGCCCGGCCCTCGTCGTCGCTGCCCGCCGGGGCCAGGTCGGGTGTCTCGTGCGGGTCGTGCTCGTCCCGCACCTCGCCGACGACCTCCTCGACGATGTCCTCCAGCGTGGCCACGCCCGCGGTGCCGCCGTACTCGTCGATGACGACGGCCATCGTGCGTCTGCCGGACAGCCGGTCGAGGAGCCGGTCGACGGTGAGCGTCTCCGGCACCAGCAGCGGTTCGCGCATCAGCTCGGAGACGGGCACGCGGGCCCGTCGCTCGGCGGGCACCGCCAGTACGTCCTTGATGTGCGCCGTGCCCACGACCGCGTCGAGGCTGTCGCGGTAGACCGGGAACCGGGACAGGCCCGTCGCCCGGGTCGCGTTCGCCACGTCCTCGCAGGTCGCCTGGGTGTCGAGGGCGACTACCTGTACGCGCGGCGTCATCACGTTCTCCGCGGTGAGGTCGGCGAGGTTCAGGGTGCGTACGAACAGTTCGGCGGTGTCGGCCTCCAGCGCGCCCTCCTTGGCGGAGTGCCGGGCGAGCGCCGCGAGCTCCTGCGGTCCGCGGGCGGCGGCCAGCTCCTCGGTCGGCTCCACGCCCAGCCGGCGCACCACCCGGTTCGCCATGTTGTTCAGGTGGGAGATGAACGGCCGGAAGGCCGCGCTGAACCAGCGCTGCGCGTTGCCGACCCGTTTGGCCACGGCCAGCGGCGAGGAGATCGCCCAGTTCTTGGGCACCAGCTCGCCGACGACCATCAGGAACACCGTCGACAGGGCGGTGCCGAGCACCAGCGCCACGGAGCCGGCCGCCGAGCGCGAGATGCCCAGCGCCTCCAGCGGACCGGCGATCAGCGCGGCGATCGACGGCTCGGCGAGCATGCCGACGACCAGGTTGGTGACGGTGATGCCGAGCTGCGCGCCGGACAGCTGGAACGTGAGGTTCCGTACGGCCTTCAGGGCGCCCGGCGCGCCGCGCTCGCCGCGCTCGACCGCCCGCTCCAGCTCGCCGCGCTCGACCGTGGTGAGCGAGAACTCGGCCGCGACGAAGGCGCCGCAGGCGAGCGAGAGCAGGACCGCCACCAGCAGCAGGAGCACTTCGGTCATCGGGTCACCTCCGTCCCGCGGTCGGACGGGGCGGGGAGGGTCGCTCGGCTCCGGCGACTCCGGTGACTACTGGGGGGCTCGCCCATGGGCGGACGCTCACACCTTTCATGGAGAACGGGTGGTCCGCGGGGGGCGGACCGAAGGGTCCCTCAATGGTAAAGGATGAGCAAAGGGCGTCGGAGGGTGTGCTGCGGCGGCCCGCGTCAGCCGTAGAGCGGCTTCACCCAGCGCCGCCAGTGCTCCTCCGGCGCGTAACCGGCCGCACGCCACGCGTGGTGCGCCCGCTCGTTGCCGGTGAGCACCATCGCGTCCCCGCGCCGCCCGCCGAGCCGCACGAACCGCTCCTCGGCCGCGGCGAGCAGCGCCGAGCCGATGCCCCGGCGCCGCCGCTCGGGGTGCACCGCGAGCCGGTAGAGATGGCAGCGCCAGCCGTCGAACCCGGCGATCACCGTGCCGACGAGCTCGCCGTCCTGCTCGGCCAGGATCAGCGCTCCGGGATCGCGGGCCACCAGCCGCTCCACGCCGTCCCGGTCGTCGCTGATGCTGGTGCCCTCGGCGGCCGTCTTCCAGAAGGCCAGCACCGTGTCGAGGTCGGCCGCCGTCGCGGCTCGCACGCGCAGATCGCTCATGTGCCGATCCCACCATCCCCCGACGGCCCGGGCCCGGAATTCCGTCATCCGGACAGTCACCGGCCCCGCGCCGCGGCCGCGACCGGCGCGAAACACCTCCGGGTACGGCTCCGGCGGACCAGGCGCGGCCCGAACTCTCAGGCTGCTTGGAGTGTCCGCCGGAATTCCGTCACTCACTCGTGCGCGATGGCCGCCAGCACGTTCATGCGGGAGGCGCGCAGCGCGGGCAGCAGCGCTGCCACGATGCCGACCACCGCCGAGCCGACGACGACCGCGACGACAGTGCCCCACGGGATCGCGAGCGCCTTCATGCCCTGCAGGGCCAGCACCTGCTGCGTGCACACGCCCCACACCAGCCCCAGCGCCAGCCCCAGCACCGCGCCGAACACCGCGATCACCACGGACTCCAGCCGGATCATCCGGCGCAACTGCCGCCGGGCCAGGCCGATGGCGCGCAGCAGCCCGATCTCCCGGGTGCGCTCGACGACCGACAGGGCGAGGGTGTTGACCACGCCGAGCACCGCGATGACGATCGCCAGCCCGAGCAGCGCGTAGACGAGGTAGAGCAGCACGGCGATCTGGTCGTGCACCAGCTGCTTGTAGTCGGCCTGGTCGCGGACCTGCACCTGCGGGTACGGGGCGAGCGTCCGCTCCAGCGCCTGGCGCAGCCGGTCGGGGCTCGTGCCGGAGGCCGCGTTGATGTACAGCGCGGCGTCCTGGCCGCCCGGCAGGTACTTCTCGACCGTCGCGACGCCGAGGAGCACCCCGCCCTGCGTGCCGAACCCGTCGGAGGACTCCTGGTCGGTGAGGGCGCCGACCCGCAACTCGGTCTTCCGCCCGGCCGGGAACTCGACGGGGATCGTGCTGCCGACCCGGACGCGGTGCTTCCTGGCGAAGTCGGCGTCCATCCCGAGGCTGCCGTCCGCCAGCGCCGCCGCCGAGCCGCCGGCCGCGTAGGGCACGTGCGCGACCTCGTCGAGGCGGTCGTCGTAGCCGGTGGCGGTCGTCTCCACCCGCTTGCCGTCCGGCAGCCGCAGGGCGACCGGGGCGAACCGCTGCCGCACGACGAGCCCGACGCCCCGCGTGCCGCGCACCTTGTCCGTGACCTCCTGCGAGAACGGCAGAAAGTTGCCGTTCATGATCACGAAGTCGGCGCCGAGCGTCTTGTCGATCTGCTGGTCGAAGGACTTCGACATCGAGGCGCTCGCCACCGACATGCCGCCGACCAGGGCGAGGCCCACCATCAGGGCCGCCGCGGTGGCCCCGGTGCGGCGCGGGTTGCGCAGGGCGTTGCGCTGGCTCATGCGGCCGATCGAGCCGAACAGGGCGGGGAAGGCGCCGCCGAGGACCCGGATCACGGGGCGGACCAGCAGCGGCCCGGCGATCACGGTCGCGATCAGGGTCAGCACCACACCGAGCCCCAGCAGCGAGGCGGCGGTGGCCGTCCGCGACGCCACGGCGCAGCCGGCGAGCGCGGCCGCCCCGATCGCCCCGACGGCCGCGCCGGCCACCGCGCGGGTGCGCAGCGGCCGTCCCGTGCCGGCGATCTCGGCGTCCGCCAGCGCGGCCATCGGGGAGACCGCCGCCGCGCGCCGGGCCGGGAGATACGCCGCCACGAAGGTGACGCCGACGCCGACTACGTACGCCGCGACCGGCGTGCCCCAGCCGACGACCATCTCCGTCGCCTTCAGGTTCATCCCCAACGCGCCCATGAGCTTGATCAGTCCGGCGGCGAGCCCGATGCCGGCCGCCAGGCCCAGCGTCGAGCCGACCAGACCGAGCAGGGCCGCCTCGGTCAGCACCGACCGCCGCACCTGCCGCCGGTCCGCGCCGAGGGCCCTGAGCAGGCCGAGTTCGCGGGTGCGCTGGGCGATCAGCATGGAGAAGGTGTTGACGATCAGGAAGACGCCGACCAGGACCGCGATGCCGGCGAAGCCGAGCATCACGTACTTGATGACGTCGAGGAACCCGCCGAGGCTCTGGGTGGCCGACTTGGCCTGCTCGTCGGCGGTCTTGACGTCGTAGGCCCCGGTGCCGACCGCGGCGACGATCCGGTCCTTGAGCCGCGCGTCGCTCACGCCCTTCACCGCGTCCACCGAGATGCTGGTCGCCTTGCCCGCCGAACCGAGCAGCCGGGCCGCCGCGGTGTCCGGGTCGAGGAAGACCAGGGCCGCGCCCGGGTTGGTGGTGGTGAAGGTCGCGATGCCGACGACCCGGACCTTGAAGGAGCCCGGCTGCGCGAGCACCGTCAGGGTGTCTCCGATCCGCACGTGCTTCTTGTCGGCGGTGTCGGCGTCCAGGAGCGCCTCGCCGGGGCCGTGCGGGGCGTGCCCGGAGGTCAGCTTCAGGGGGCTGCGGTCGGTGACGAACCAGTCGGTGGCCATGGTGGGCGCGCCGGTGGTCGAACCGACGGACCGGTTCCTGCTGTCGACGACCGTGACGTTCTCGACGCTCACGTCCGCGTGCGCGGACGCGACCCCGTCGACCTTCGCCACGCGGTCCGCGAGCGCGGCGGGCACGGTCCGGACCGCTCCCGTCGGCACCCGGGACGCGAGGTCCTTCCTGGGCTGGACCGTCACGTCGGCGGCGGTGGAGGCGAACAGCCGGTCGAAGGTGCGGGTGACGGTGTCGGAGAAGATCAGGCTGCCCGCGACGAACGCCACGGACAGCAGGACGGCCAGCGCGGACAGCAGCAGTCGCCCCTTGTGCGCCAGGAAGCTCCTGAGCGTCGCCTTGAGCACGGTGTCAGTCTCCCTCGGTGGCGGACGTGCACTGGCCGGCGGCGGGCGTGTCCTCGCTGATGGCGGGCGCGTTCCCGTCGGCGGCCGGCGCGTCCTCGCCGGCGGATGTGTCCTCGCCGGTGGCGGGGGTGTCCTCGTCGGCAGGGCCGCGGATCACGTCGAACCGCTTCATGCGCTCCAGCACCGCCTCCGCCGTCGGACGCTCCATCTCGTCGACGATCCGTCCGTCGGCGAGGAAGAGCACCAGGTCGGAGTGGGCGGCGGCGCCCGGGTCGTGGGTGACCATGACGACCGTCTGGCCGAGATCGTCGACGGCCTGGCGCAGGAAGGCGAGCACCTCCAGGCCGGCCCGCGAGTCGAGGTTGCCGGTCGGCTCGTCCGCGAAGATCAGCTCGGGCCGGGACACCAGTGCCCGCGCGCAGGCCACCCGCTGCTGCTGACCGCCCGACAACTGCGCGGGCCGGTGCCCCAGCCTGTCCCGCAGCCCCAGGGTGTCGACGATCCGGTCCAGCCACTCCGGGTCCGGCCTCCGGCCCGCGATGTCCATGGGCAGGGTGATGTTCTCCGCCGCGGTCAGGGTCGGAATGAGGTTGAACGACTGGAACATGAACCCGATCCGGTCCCGCCGCAGCCGGGTCAGCTCACGTTCCCTGAGCCCCGTTGTCTCGGTGTCGCCGAGCCAGACCTGCCCGGCCGAGACCGTGTCGAGCCCCGCCAGGCAGTGCATCAGCGTCGACTTGCCGGACCCGGACGGCCCCATGACCGCGGTGAACCGGCCGCGCGCGATGTCCACGTCCACCGAGTCCAGGGCGAGGACGGTCGTCTCGCCCGAGCCGTAGGCCTTGGTCAGTCCGCGGGCGCGGACCGCGAACCCGGCGGCCGACGCATGGCCCGGCGCGTGCTGCGCAGCAGGTGTGGACAAGGCCGTCTCCCTCTGGACGTGTCGGTTCCCCCGGTTCGCGCTGAGCCTAGTGTGGCCCGTTCCGCGCCCGGTACCCGCCGAAGGTCCCGGCTGATCGCCGGCACGGGCCTGCCCCGGACGCCCGTGCGGTGTTCTCGTCCTCGACGTGCGGGCTGGGCGAGGCAGCCGGGCGGACACGTGGTGGCCGGGGTGGCCTCCGCGTGGACGGTGCGCCTGACCGGGCCGTGACTACCCGGTGCCCTCCGGCCGCCACGCGGTGCCCAGCACGCAGTAGGAACTGGGCAGCACCGGCCCGTTCTCCGGCATCATCATCCGCCGGTAGGGGCCGAGTTCGAACCCGGCGTCGCGCAGGGCGGCGACCGGCTCCCGGGCGAGATGGCAGCCGCCGCTCACCGCCGGCCACAGGGTCCGGTCCAGCGTGCGCTGGGTGAGGACCATGAACCGCCCGCCGCCCCGCCCGTGCTCGAAGAACCGCACGACCCCGCCCGGCCGGAGCACCCGGCGCACCTCGCCGAGGGCCCGCGGGACGTCCCGCACGCTGCACAGCACCAGCGAGATCACCGCGGCGTCGTAGGCCTCGCTCTTGACCGGCAGCGCCTCGGCCGTGCCCGGCACCACGTCCACGGGCACCTCGGCGCGCACGGCCGCCTCGACGGCCAACTGCCGCAGCCGCCGCTCCGGTTCGATCGCGACGACCTCGGAGACGGCGTTCGGGTAGCGGGCGAAGTTCAGCCCGTTGCCCGCGCCGATCTCGATGACCCGCCCGGCCAGCCCGGCCAGCAGCCGCTCCCGGACACCGGCCATGCCCATCCGCGTCTCGGCTCTCACACTGACCCGGGCGTAGCACCGGGCGAACAGCGGGTGGTGCACGGGATCCCGGGCCACCTTCGCGGAGCCGGACGGCCGAAGCGGCATGAGGACCTCCCCGTCGGAGTTCTTACCGCGATTCTGCCCCGGAACGGGGCCCGCGCACCCCTGCCGGGGCCGGTCGGACAGCCGCGGGGAACCGCGCGACCGGTCCCGACCGCACCGTGACCGGCCCCGACGGCACCGCGTCCGGCTGACGGCACGGTGGCCGGCCGACGGCGCGACGCGGCACAGCAGGCGGAGCGCTCAGGCGGCCTCCCGCGTCCGGAACGCCTGTGCCTCCCAGGTACCGGACAGGCGCGGGGCCAGCCAGCCGGGCGCCGCGGCGCGGAAGGCGGCGGGGGACAGCGCTCCCGACCCGGCCGGCAGGGCGCCCAGCAGCGGGGCGCCGGAGACCTCCGGCAGGTCGGTGACGTTGCACCGCATCGCCAGGTCGGGCGCAGCGGGCCAGCTGCCGATGACCACGCCCAGCAGCTCCAGGCTCCGGCTGCGCAGTTCACGGGCCGTCAGCTCGGTCGCGTTGAGCGTGCCGAGCCCGGCCGGCGCGACCACCAGCACCGGCGCCCCCAGCAGGACGGCCGCGTCGGCCAGTGTGCCGCCGGTCTCGTCGAAGCGGACGAGCAGCCCGCCCGCGCCCTCCACGAGCACCAGGTCGTGGTCGGCCGCCAGCTTCTGCGCGGCCTCGGCCACCTGGTGCGGGCGGACCGGCGCCAGCCCCGCCCGCCGGGCGGCCGTCGCCGGCGCCAACGGCTCGGGGTAGCGGGCGATTTCGGCGGTCGTCACGGCGCCCGCCAGCCGGGCGACCTCGTCGGCGTCCCCGCGCTCGTCGGGCCGTACCCCCGTCTGCGCGGCCTTCAGCACCGCCACCGACCGGCCGGCGGCCAGCGCGGCGGCGGCGACCGCGGCCGTCGTGACCGTCTTGCCGACCTCCGTGCCCGTGCCCGTGATCACCAGTACCGGCATGTCATCCCTCCCGTGCGGCGACGCACACCGCGCGCGTGATCCGTGCCACGTCCGCGTCGTCCGTGACGTACGGCGGCATCGTGTAGATCAGGTCACGGAACGGCCGCAGCCACACGCCCTCGCGCACGGCGGCGGCCGTGGCGGCCGCCATGTCCACCTCGTGGTCGAGCTGGACGACCCCGATGGCGCCGAGGACCCGTACGTCCTTCACGCCCGCAAGCTCCGTGGCCGGCGCCAGCCCCTCGCGCAGCCCCGCCTCGATCCGCCGGACCTCGGCCCGCCAGTCCTGGCCGAGCAGCAGCTCGATGGAGGCGCAGGCGACGGCCGCGGCGAGCGGGTTGCCCATGAAGGTCGGGCCGTGGGCGAGCACCGGGACCTCGCCCCGCGAGATGCCGTCGGCCACCCGGGACGTGCACAAGGTGGCCGCCATCGTCAGATAGCCGCCGGTCAGCGCCTTGCCCACGCACATCACGTCCGGCGTCACCGCCGCGTGCTCCGCCGCGAACAGCGTGCCCGTGCGCCCGAACCCGGTCGCGATCTCGTCGAACACCAGCAGCACGTCGTGCGCGTCGCACGCCTCGCGCAGCACCCGCAGGTACGCGGGGGAGTGGAACCGCATCCCGCCCGCGCCCTGTACCACCGGCTCGACGATCACCGCGGCCAGTTCGTCCGCGTGCTCCGCGATCGCCGAACGCAGCCGCTCGGCGTACGCCTCGTCCCAGTCCGCCGGCGGCGAGTCCACGAACACCTGCCGGGGCAGCACCCCGGCCCACAGGCCGTGCATCCCGCCCTCGGGGTCGCACACCGACATCGGCTGCCAGGTGTCGCCGTGGTAGCCGCCGCGCCAGGTCAGCAGCCGCTGCTTGGCGGGGCGGCCCAGCGAGCGCCAGTACTGCAGGCACATCTTGACCGCCACCTCCACCGACACCGAGCCGGAGTCGGCGAGGAAGACGTGCTGCAGGCCGTCCGGCGACATGTCGACGAGGAGCTTCGCCAGGCGTACGGCGGGCTCGTGGGTGAGCCCGCCGAACATCACGTGGCTCATCCGGCCGAGCTGCTCGCGGGCGGCCTCGTTCAGCACCGGGTGGTTGTAGCCGTGGATCGCCGACCACCAGGACGACATGCCGTCGACCAGCTCGCCCGAGCCGTCGGCCATGCGCAGCCGCACCCCGTTCGCCGACTCGACGACGAGCGGTTCGGCGCGGCCGGGCATGGGACCGTACGGATGCCATACATGGCGCCGGTCGAGCTCCAGCAGTTCGGCGACGGGCAGGTCAGGCATTGGGCGCGAGGTCCGTTCCGGCGCCGCGACGGCGTACGGCGACCAGGTCGGGGCGCGGTTCGGCGGCCGTCGCCGCGGCGGCCGCCGCCGTACCGCAGACACTGCCGCCCTCGTGCGTCCCGCACCCGGCGCCCTCGGCACCCTCGTGGGACCCGCACCCGGCACCCTCGTGGGACCCGCACCCGCCGCTCTCGTGCGACCCGCACCCGCCGCCGGCCGCCGCCGTCCGGTGCTCCGGCAGGGTCACCTGGTCCCCGCCCTCGATCTCGAACCCGGCGTCGGCGATCATCTCCAGGTCGGCCTTGCCCGCCTGGCCCTCGCTGGTCAGGTAGTCCCCGAGGAAGATCGAGTTGGCCAGGTGCAGGGCGAGGGGCTGCATGGTGCGCAGGTGCACCTCGCGGCCGCCCGCGATGCGGACCTCGACGTCCGGGCACACGAACCGGACCATCGCCAGGATGCGCAGGCAGCGCTGCGGGGTGAGGTTCCACTCCTTGGCCAGCGGCGTGCCCTCGAACGGGATGAGGAAGTTGACCGGCACCGAGTCCGGGTCCAGCTCGCGCAGCGAGAAGACCACGTCCACCAGGTCCTCGTCGGTCTCGCCCATGCCGGCGATCAGGCCCGAGCAGGCCGACAGGCCCGCCGCGTGCGCCTTGTGCACGGTGTCCACGCGGTCGGCGTAGGTGTGCGTGGTGGTGATCTCCCCGTACGTTCCCTCGGACGTGTTGAGGTTGTGGTTGTAGGCGTCCGCGCCGGCCTCCCGCAGCCGCTCGGCCTGGCCGTCGGAGAGCAGGCCGAGGCACGCGCACACCTCGACGTGCTCGTTCTGCTCCTTGATCGCCTTGATGGTGTCCGAGACCCGGTCCACGTCGCGGTCGGTCGGCCCGCGCCCGCTCGCCACCAGGCAGACCCGCTTGGCGCCGCCCGCCAGACCGGCCGCGGCGGCCCGGGAGGCCTCGTCGGGCTTGAGCCAGGTGTACTTCAGGATCTCGGCCTTGGAACCGAGCCGCTGGGAGCAGTAGGAGCAGTCCTCCGGACAAAGCCCGGACTTCAGGTTGACGAGGTAGTTGAGTTTGACCCGTCGGCCGAACCAGTGCCGGCGCACCTTGCCGGCCGCGGCCACCACATCGAGCAGGTCGTCGTCGGAAGTGGCGAGGACGGCCAGAGCTTCCTCGCGGGTCGGCAGCTCGCGCCGAAGCCCCTTGTCCACCAGCGTGTTCAGCAGCAGGTCCATGGGAGCCGATCCTGTCCTACGAGGCCGCCCGGGGCCAAGGAGAGTTTGAACAACGGAGACACTTCGACGTGTGGGTATTGCCACATCATGAGCCGGGGGACGTGCGGCTAGGGTCTGTCCACTGCCTACAAATGCCCCGGAGGAGCCATGGCGTTCGGCTGGATCGACGAGCAGGCGGAGCTGCGCCGGCGTGCCGGACTCGTGCGGACCCTGCGCCCCCGGCCCGCCGAATCGCCGCTGCTGGACCTCGCGAGCAACGACTACCTGGGCCTGGCCCGTCATCCCGAGGTCGCCGAGGGCGCCGCGCGGGCCGCGCGCGTCTGGGGCGGCGGGTCCACCGGGTCCCGGCTGGTGACCGGCACCACCGAACTCCACGCCGAGCTGGAGCGCGAGCTGGCCGGTTTCTGCGGCTTCGAGGCGGCGCTCGTCTTCTCCTCCGGCTACGCGGCCAACCTGGCCGCCGTCACCGCGCTCGCGCCGCACGGCTCGCTGATCGTCTCCGACGCGGGCAACCACGCGTCGCTGATCGACGGCTGCCGGCTGGCCCGGGGCGCCACCCAGGTCGTCGGGCACGCCGATCCGGAGGCGGTGCGCAAGGCGCTGAGCACGCACGAGGGCACGGCCGTCGTGGTGTCCGACACGGTCTTCTCGGTCGACGGGGACGCGGCCCCGCTGGCCGGGCTCGCGGCGGCCTGCCGGGAGCACGGCGCCGGGCTCGTCGTCGACGACGCCCACGGGCTGGGCGTCCTCGGCGACGGCGGCCGCGGCGCCCCGCACGCGGCGGGGCTCGCGGGCGCCGACGACGTCGTCGTCACGGTCACCCTGTCCAAGTCGTTCGGCAGCCAGGGCGGCGCCGTGCTGGGCCCCGCCCGGGTGATCGACCACCTGGTGAACGCGGCCCGGACCTTCATCTTCGACACGGGGCTGGCCCCCGCGTCCGCGGGCGCCGCCCTGGCGGCCCTGCGGCTGCTCGGCCGCGAGCCGCAGCGGGCGGCGCGGGCCCGCGCGGTGGCGGCCGACCTGCACGCACGCCTGACGGCCGCCGGTCTGCGGGCGGTACGACCGGACGCCGCGGTCGTGTCCGTGCGCGCGCCGTCCCCGGAGGGGGCCGTGCGATGGGCGGCCGACTGCCGGGCGGCAGGGCTGGCCGTGGGCTGTTTCCGTCCTCCTTCCGTGCCCGACGGCGTCTCGCGGCTCAGGCTGACCGCCCGCGCGGACCTCTCCGAGGCGCAGATCGAACGTGCGGTGCGCGTGATCGGCGAAACTCGACCATGAGTCGGCGTGACACGGCCGGGCTCCGCACGACGTGCGTCCCGATCAGCGTTTCAAGGCGGCCGTGAAACCCGCCCAGCTCCCGGGGGAGAAGAGCAGCGCGGGTCCGGCCGGGTCCTTGGAGTCCCGTACGGCGAGCAGACCGGCCCATGGGCCGGAGCGCGGCGCCGCCGTCTCGACGCAGTTGTTCGCACCGGTGCTGTAGCTGCTGCGCAGCCACCGCACGTCGTGCGGGGCGGTGCTGAACGGAACGTTCCGAGGCAGTGCTGACATGGTGCCTCCTTACCCGCCGACGACTGTCCCGGCGAGGTAATCCAATGAGTCCTCGGGCGAAAGGGCTTGGATCTGAAGGGAATTGAAGGCCTCGGTGTAGGCCTGGAGGTCTTCTTTCCGTTCCAAGTGGAGGCTACTCGTCAGGTGGTCGAGAACGACCACGTCCAGATCAGAAGTGCTCGAAAATGAGAAAATAACGAAAGACCCGGTGACGCCGACGTGCGCTCCGGCGCCGAACGGCAGGATCTGCAGCCGTACGTTCGGCAGGCGCGCCGCCTCGACCAGCCGTTCGAGCTGCCGCGCCATCACCTCGGGGCCGCCGATCTCCCGGCGCAGCACCGCCTCGTCCAGCACCGCGCTGAACTCCAGCGGCGGATCGGCCCGCAGCACGCCCTGCCGGGCCAGGCGCACCTGGACCAGCGCGTCGAGCTCCGCGTCGTCCAGCCCGCGGGTCGCTGCCCGGGTCACCGCCCGCGCGTACTCGGGCGTCTGCAGCAGCCCCGGCACCACCGAGGTCTCCAGGGTGCGCATCGCGTCGGCCTGGGACTCCAGGCTGATGAAGTCGCTGTAGTCCGGCGGCAGGACGCCGCGGTAGGCGTGCCACCAGTGGTGCCGGCCGGTGTTCTCGTCGGAGCCCGCCAGCACCAGCATCAGCTCGCGCAGCCGCGGGTCGGACACCCCGTAGGCGTCCAGGAGCAACCGCACATCGGCCGGTTTCACCCCGCTGGTGCCGGTCTCGATGCGACTGACCTTCGACTGGTGCCAGCCCACCAGCCGCGCCGCCTCACCACTGGTGAGCCTCGCTTCGGCGCGCAGCGCGCGCAGTTCGGCGCCCAGCTTCCTGCGGCGCACCGCGGGACCGTGCTGCATGGGTCCCTCCTTACTCCTCATGAGGCGCCCCGATGCGGTCTCTCGTGGCAGAGTTCACCGCTTCGAGGGACAGATATATGCATATCCAGGTGGATCGCCAGCCGTGACCGGCGCGGTGATGGCAGTCTGACGGCGAAGCACCAGTCCGGGACCGTACTCGAACCATCCGCTCCGTGTCGGACCGCGGTCCCGCGGGAAAGGGACGACGTCGCCATGGCAGACCATCTGGAAGCATCCGTCACTCTGTCGAGCGATCCCGCCTCGGTCTGCGCGGCCCGCACCTACGTGATCGACACCCTCGCGGAGTGGGGTCTGGCGCCGCACACGGAGGTGGCCGACACCGTCCGGCTCATCGTCTCCGAACTCGCCACCAACGCCGTCCAGCACACCCTCGGGCAGTCGCCCACCTTCACCGTCGGACTCGAACTCGACCGCGACGAACACCTGCGCATCGGCGTCACCGACAGCCACCCGCGGTTCCCGAAACGGCTGCCCGCCGCCGTCCAGCAGGACAACGGCCGCGGCCTGGTGATCATCCGTTGGCTGACCGCCGAGTGCGGCGGCAGGCTGTGCGTGCGCCCCACCCGGGAGGGCGGCAAGACGGTCTCCGTCGAACTGCCGTGGAAGGCGCAGGCCCGGCCGGTGCCGACGGCCGGGCAGCAGGAGTCGTAGCGGCCTCGGCGAGGAGTCGGCGGCGTCGCACGTGCCTCGCACGTGCCTCGGCCGAGGAGGGCAACGGCGTCGTACACGCGTCGGCCGAGGGGCTCAGCGGCGTCGTACCGGCGGCTCGCGGTGCACGGCCGCGTCGCGCGGCGGTCCCGGCTGCCGGACGACGGGCACGGGCTCCTGCTCGGCGGACAGGCCCGCACGCCGCACCAGGCGGGGCAGCAGCCACCACAGGCCGAGGCACACGCACAGGGTCGCCGCGCCCGCGGCCACCCCGCCCGCCCGGCCCGTCGTCACGTCCACCACGAGCAGCACCGAGCCGGTGAACGCCAGCACCAGCACACCCATGCCGATGGTGGCGAGCCGCGAGGAGACCTGGACGATGCGCGGCTTGGCGCCCCGCTGGAACAGCGAGCGGTGCAGCGCGGCCGGCGCGGTGAACAGGGCGGCGGCGAGGACCGCGAGCAGCAGTGTGGTGACGTAGGTGGCCCGCTGGACCGGGTCCAGGGACGGGAAGCGCGGGGTGAAGGCCAGGGTCAGCAGGAAGGCGAAGAGGATCTGCACCCCGGTCTGGGTGACCCGCAGTTCCTGGAGCAGCTCGCCGAAATTGCGGTCGGCACGCTCCAGCGGGGTCTCGTTGCGTGCGGTGCAGGGGACGTGGTCGGCCATGGTTGAACGGGTAACCAGCCAGGGCCATGTCACGCCTCGTGGGGTGGCGGCGGGTCAGGGGCGCCGCCACACCACGCAAGGATCAGCTCACCCGGCCGTACCAGACGCTCTTCGTCCAGATCTTCTGCAGTCTCACCACGTCCCCGGTCTTCGGGGCGTGCCAGATCTTCCCCTTTCCGGCGTAGATGCCGACGTGGTAGACGTACGAACCCGAATGGAAGAACACGAGGTCTCCGGCCTTGCGGCTCTTGGCGGAGATGTGGCGGGTCTTGTTGTACTGCTGGGCCGCGGTACGCGGCAGGCTCTTGCCCGCCTTCTTGAACGAGTACAGCGTGAGCCCGGAGCAGTCGAACCGGTACGGCCCGGTGGCACCCCACCGGTAGGGCGCACCCTTCTTGGAAGCCGCGATCTGCAATGCCTTCGTCGCGGGCGTCGCGGCGGCCGCGTCGGAGGCGAAGCCCGGGACCACGACCGAGCCGCCCACCGCGGCGATGGTGAGGGCCGAGGCCGTGCCGGCCCGGACCATCATCGACGGGACACGATTGAGCGCAGTCATGCGCAACCCTTCGTCAGCCGCCTGTGAAGGATGACCTGTCGGATTCGGGCTGGCGAAGTTGCCCGGCCGCGTGCGCGGCTTCACCCCAAGGGCTGCTCGGCCCGGTCATGGCGTGACCGTTCCGGCGACCCGTCGTGCTTGGGTCCTCCACTCCTGCCGATCCACTCCTGTCGACCGGTCATCCGGGCGGCGGCAGGACTCGGCGTCCGCCCGGATCGCCCCGCCGCGGCGGCGGGGACTTGTCGTCAGACACGGATCTTGGCTCACGGATTTCCGAAAAGCCCAACGGAAACGGGGATTTGTGTTGTTACTCACCACTCACCCGTTCGGGTGCCCACTGCTGCGTTCGGACGCGCGTCATCACCTCCGAAACCGCCCGGACCAGCGAAGAAGGGCCTCATCCCGCCTTGGGGCCGGGCCCGTTGCGCAACCCGACCGGTCAAAAAAGAGGAGGTGTGTCTAGTCCGGAAGGCGGTACGCCGTTTGGTCCGTTTCGGCCCCGGCCCGGACACCGCGCCGGGCGACCGCGGCCCGGGCCCGGCGCGTGCCTCAAGTGCCGGACTGCGGGGGCACGGTGACCCGGGCGGTGCGCCGCTCGCCGTCCAGCACCCGCAGCGCCCGCGCCAGGGTGGGAGCGTGCAGTTCGGTCTCGCCCCGTTGGTGCATCAGGGCGAGCGCGTCGCGCAGTTCGGCCGCCCGGGCCACCAGCGCCTGCGCGGCCCGCAGCCCGCCGTAGGTGTCGCCGTGGCGGGCCGGATTGATGCGGCCGAGCAGGTCGGCCACGTCGAGATAACGGTCGATCAGCTCGCCCTCGGCGCGGGTCAGCGCGGGCAGTGGGGGGAGTTCGGGCGGGAGCACCGGCCGCTCACCTCCCGGCGGGCGGGGCGAGGGGCGTCCTGCGGCCGGGGACGATCCGGTCCACCAGGCCGTAGTCCACGGCCTGTCGGGCGTCGAAGACCCGGTCCCGCTCGATGTCGGCGCCGATCTTCTCCCGGCTGTGTCCGGTGGCCCGGGCCAGCATCTCCTCCACGAGACGGCGATTGCGCGTCAGTTCCTCCGCCTGCACCGCCAGATCACTCGCCTGGCCCCGCACCGGCTCGGCGAGCGCGGGCTGGCGGATCAACACCCGCGCGCCCGGCAGTGCGGAGCGCTTGCCCGGAGTCCCGGCGGCCAGCAGCACCGCGGCCGTGGAGGCGGCCTGCCCCAGGCACGTCGTCTCCACGTCGCAGGAGACGTACCGCATCGTGTCGTAGAGCACCGTCATGGCGCTGAACGAGCCGCCCGGCGAGTTGATGTACAGCGCGATGTCCCGGCCGGGGTCCTTGTGCTCGAGGTACATGAACTGGGCCGTCAGATCGTTCGCCGCGGTGTCGTCGAGGGGCGTGCCGAGGAAGAGGATCCGCTCCTCCAGCAGCTTCGAGTACGGATCCATCGACCTGTGCCCGGACGAGGTCCGTTCGGTGAACTCGGGCAGGACGTGGCGGGCGGACGGTCGGGTCATGGCATACCCCTCCTCGCGGCAGAGCTGTCCCCGGAGCTGTCCCCCGGAGCTGTCCCTGTAAAAAATGTACAGGACGTACATGACGTTATGATGGAGGTATGGCCTACGAGATTCCGGTGACGCAAGCCAGGGCTGAGCTCGCCGACCTGATCAACCGGGTGGTGTACGGCGGTGAGCGCGTCGTGGTGACGCGGCACGGCAAGCCCCTCGTCGCCCTCGTCTCCGCCGCCGACCTGGAACGGCTCGACGCGCTCGACCAGCCGGCGGAGGACCAGGTGATCAGCGCCGTCTCCACGGTCCGCGAGGTCGGCTCCGCGCCCCGCGAACCCCGGCGGTTCGGCATCGCGGCGGAGCACCGCCGGCCCGGCACGTCGTAGGGCACGGGCGCGCGCCGACGTCGCACGTGTGCGCGCCGACGCTCCCCCCGGGCGCCGGCCGGAAGGTCACGGCTCGGTTAACGTGCCCGAAACCCGGCCCAACTAGCCTGCCCTCCCACGCCACCAGGGACTTTGCCCGTGGCCGCGGCAGCCGGGCCCCGCACGGCCCGGAGCGAGGACTGTGAGGTGGTTACGTGCAACTGACGCCGCACGAGCAAGAGAGGCTGCTGATCCACGTGGCGGCCGACGTCGCCGAGAAGCGCCGGGCCCGCGGGCTCAGACTCAACCACCCCGAGGCGGTCGCCCTGATCACCTCGCACATCCTCGAAGGCGCACGTGACGGCCGCACCGTCGCCGAGCTGATGGCCTCCGGGCGCACGCTGCTGACCCGGGACGACGTCATGGACGGCGTGCCGGAGATGATCCACGACGTCCAGGTCGAGGCGACCTTCCCGGACGGCACCAAACTCGTCACCGTCCACGACCCGATCGTCTGAGAGGGGCGTCGATGATTCCCGGAGAGATCCTGTTCGCCGACGGCCCGATCGTCTACAACGAGGGCCGCGAGGTCACCCGGCTGACCGTCCTCAACGCCGCCGACCGGCCCGTCCAGGTCGGCTCCCACTACCACTTCGCCGAGGCCAACCCCGGCCTGGAGTTCGACCGCGCCGCGGCCCGGGGCAAACGGCTGAACGTCGCCGCCGGCACCGCCGTGCGCTTCGAGCCCGGGATCCCCGTCGACGTCGAACTCGTCCCGCTCACCGGCGCCCGCGTCGTGCCGGGGCTGCGCGGGGAGACCGGAGGTGCCCTCGATGCCTGAGATCTCGCGCGCCGCGTACGCCGACCTGTTCGGCCCGACGACCGGCGACCGCATCCGGCTCGCCGACACCGACCTGCTGATCGAGATCGAGGAGGACCGCAGCGGCGGCCCCGGCCTCGCCGGCGACGAGGCCGTCTTCGGCGGCGGCAAGGTCATCCGCGAGTCCATGGGCCAGTCGCGTGCCACACGCGCGGACGGCACCCCCGACACCGTCATCACGGGCGCCGTCGTCGTCGACCACTGGGGCGTCGTCAAGGCCGACATCGGCATCCGCGACGGCCGCATCACCGGAATCGGCAAGGCGGGCAACCCCGACACCATGGACGGCGTCCACCCGGACCTGGTGATCGGCCCGGAGACCGAGGTCATCTCGGGCAACGGGCGCATCCTGACGGCCGGGGCGATCGACGCGCACGTCCACTTCATCTGCCCGCAGATCGCCGACGAGGCGCTGTCCGCCGGCATCACCACCCTGGTCGGTGGCGGCACCGGACCGGCCGAGGGCTCCAAGGCCACCACCGTCACACCCGGCCCCTGGCACCTGGCCCGGATGCTGGCGGCGATGGAGGCCTACCCGCTGAACATCGGCTTCCTCGGCAAGGGCAACACCGTCTCCCAGGAGGCGATGCTGTCCCAGATCCGCGGCGGCGCGCTGGGCCTGAAGCTGCACGAGGACTGGGGATCCACCCCGGCCGTCATCGACGCCTCGCTGACCGTCGCCGACCGGACCGGCATCCAGGTCGCCATCCACACCGACACGCTCAACGAGGCCGGGTTCGTGGGCGACACCCTCGCGGCGATCGCCGGGCGCGGCATCCACGCGTACCACACCGAGGGCGCGGGCGGCGGGCACGCGCCGGACATCATGACCGTGGTCTCCGAGCCGCACGTGCTACCCAGCTCCACCAACCCGACCCGGCCGTTCACCGTCAACACCGCCGAGGAGCACCTCGACATGCTGATGGTGTGCCACCACCTCAACCCGGCGGTGCCGGAGGACCTGGCCTTCGCCGAGTCCCGGATCCGGCCGTCCACCATCGGCGCGGAGGACATCCTGCACGACCTCGGCGCGATCTCGATCATCTCCTCCGACTCCCAGGCCATGGGCCGCGTCGGCGAGGTGATCCTGCGGACCTGGCAGACCGCGCACGTGATGAAGCGGCGCCGGGGCGCGCTGCCCGGTGACGGGCGCGCGGACAACCGGCGGGTGCGCCGGTACGTCGCCAAGTACACGATCAACCCGGCCCTCGCGCAGGGCCTGGCCCGGGAGATCGGGTCCGTGGAGACCGGCAAGCTCGCCGACCTGGTGCTGTGGGAACCCGCGTTCTTCGGCGTGAAGCCGCACCTCGTCCTCAAGGGCGGCCAGATCGCCTACGCGCAGATGGGCGACGCCAACGCCTCCATCCCGACGCCGCAGCCGGTCCTGCCGCGGCCCATGTACGGGGCGATCGGGCGGGCTCCGGCCGCCAACTCGCTGAACTTCGTGGCCCCGCTCGCGATCGAGGACGGGCTGCCGGAACGGCTCGGGCTCGGCAAGCGGTTCGCCGCCATCGACTCGACGCGCGGGGTGACCAAGGCGGACATGCGCGAGAACGACGCGCGGCCCGAGGTGCGGGTCGACCCCGACAGCTTCGCCGTGCACATCGACGGCGAACTCGTCGAGGCCACGCCGGCCGCCGAACTGCCCATGGCCCAGCGTTACTTCCTCTTCTGATGTCCCGGGCGGCGCTTCTCGTCCTGGCCGACGGCCGCTTTCCCGCCGGAGGGCACGCGCACTCCGGCGGGGCGGAGGCGGCCGTGAAGGCCGGACGGATCACCTCGGCGGCGAGTCTGGAGGACTTCTGCCGGGGGCGGTTGCACACGACCGGCCTCGTCGCGGCGGCGACGGCCGCGGCGGCGGTGCTCGGCGTGGACCCGTCGGCGCTGGACGCCGCCGCCGACGCGCGGACGCCCTCGCCGGCGTTGCGGCTGGCCGCGCGGAAGCTGGG
This sequence comes from Streptomyces sp. NPDC031340, assembly GCF_055569945.1. Classification (NCBI taxonomy): domain Bacteria; kingdom Bacillati; phylum Actinomycetota; class Actinomycetes; order Kitasatosporales; family Streptomycetaceae; genus Streptomyces; species Streptomyces sp. NPDC031340. The sequence continues at coordinate 2,149 of NZ_JBVIIE010000024.1, read as the reverse complement.
GCGGCAGCTGACCCGGGCCGCCCGGGCGACCTGGCCCTCCGGTGAACTCGACGCCCTGGCAAGGGAGTTCCCCAAGGGGGCGCATCAGCCCGTGGTGCTCGGGCTCACGGCACGGGCGGCGGGCCTCTCGCCGCAGGACGCGGCGCACTGCGCGGCGTACGAGAGCGTGAGCGGGCCGGCGAGCGCCACCGTACGGCTGCTCGCCCTCGACCCCTTCGACGCGACGGCGGTGCTGGCGCGGCTGGCGCCGGAGCTGGACCGCGTCGCGGACCGGGCGGTCGAGGCGGCCCGGCGCGTCACCCGCGAGGGCGTCGACGCGCTGCCCGCGGCGTCGGCCCCGCTGCTGGAGATCGGCGCGGAGGCGCACGCGGCCTGGGGCGTGCGGCTGTTCGCCTCGTGAGTTCCCCGAATCTCCCGCTCACGCTCACTTCCCTGCCCGACGACGACCCATGGAGCCGTCCGATGCACCTCGACCACTCCCACGACGGCCCCTCCGCCGTCAGCGCCGACGCCCGGCGCCCCGACGGCTCCCGCCGCGCGCTGCGGATCGGCCTCGGCGGGCCCGTCGGCTCGGGCAAGACCGCCACCGTCGCCGCCCTGTGCCGGGCGCTGCGCGACGAGTTCTCCCTCGCCGTAGTCACCAACGACATCTACACGCGCGAGGACGCCGAGTTCCTGCTCCGCGAGGCGGTGCTGCCGCCCGAGCGGATCACCGCCGTGGAGACCGGGGCCTGCCCGCACACCGCGATCCGCGACGACATCTCCGCCAACCTGGAGGCGGTGGAGGACCTGGAGGACGAGGTCGGGCCGCTCGATCTCGTCCTCGTCGAGTCCGGCGGGGACAACCTCACCGCGACCTTCTCCAAGGGGCTGGTGGACGCCCAGATCTTCGTGATCGACGTGGCCGGCGGGGACGACATCCCGCGCAAGGGCGGCCCCGGCGTCACCACCGCCGACCTGCTCGTCGTCAACAAGACCGACCTCGCGCCGTACGTCGGCTCCGACCTCGGACGGATGGCCGCCGACGCCGAGGCGCAGCGCGGCGAACTGCCCGTCGTGCTGCAGTCGCTCAGGAGCGAGACCGGCGTGCGCGACGTCGCGAACTGGGTGCGGGCGCGGCTGACGGCGTGGACCGCATGAGCGCGACCGGCGTCACGGGAACCGGGGTGCGCGCCACCGCACGGCTGCTCGCGCGGGCCGACGGACGCGGCGGTACCGCGCTGCCCGTACTGGAGAGTGAGGGACCGCTCGCGCTGCGGCGCACCCGGGGGAGCGGCGCCGAGGCACGCGTGATGCTGGTCGGCGCGATGAGCGGCCCGCTCGGCGGCGACCACTTCACCGTGCGGGCCGACGTGCGGGACGGGGCCGCGCTGCGGGTCGGGTCGGCCGCCGCGACCATCGCGCTGCCCGGACAGGCGGGCGGCGAGGCCCGCTACGACGTCCGGCTCAGCGTCGCCGACGGCGGCGAACTGCACTGGCTGCCGGAGCAGTTGATCTCCGCTCGGGGCAGCGACCTGCGCGTCACCACGCGGGCCGAACTGGGCGCGACGGCGCGGCTGGTGCTGCGCGAGGAGCAGGTGCTGGGCCGGGCGGGGGAGGAACCGGGGCGGCTGACCAGCCGTCTCACCGTACGGATCGGACAGCGGACGGTTCTCGACCAGGAGCTCGGCTGCGGACCCGGAGCGCCGGCCGGATGGGACGGACCGGCCGTGCTCGGCGGCCACCGAGCCGTCGGACAACTACTCGTCGTGCGACCCGAGTTCACAACCCAATCGGTGCGCCCCCAGATGCTCACGGACGACGCCGCCCTACTGCCGCTCCCCGGCCCCGCCGCGCTGGTGACCGCGGTCACCACGGACGCCCTCCGCCTGAGACGCGTCCTGAACGAGGCGTTGGCCGCTCTCGCTTGAGCCCCGGTCGGGCAGCGCCCTGAAGCTTGAGTTTTTACCTTAGGTTCGTTTTCTGTCGCGGTCGGTTTGCTGCTTCATGGCCACGGGGTGCCGCTGGCGTGGGGGGCGGGTGGTGCCTTTGGGGCGTCCGGGGCCTGGCGTGGTGGGTTTTGGCTGTTTGGCGGGAGTGCCGAGTCGGCGTGCCAGGCGGGCAAAACTTCGCCGGACTCGTCCGGGTGTCGGTGTTCGGCCTGCGGGGG